>JBBQIT010000086.1:0-10776 GCA_038325205.1 Bdellovibrionota bacterium | reverse complement strand
TGACGCCGGAAGCGGCTGTTTTTTACTCTCACGAAGCTCTTCTTTCGGAAGACTATCGACGAGTCGTGAGTTTTATCTCCAAGCCTGAGTATAGTTGGTTCGATCTCATTCACTTCAACTACATGGGAAGATTTTGGATCGTACGTAAATCCAGTGAATGGCAGAATCTTCGTTTCGAAACCACGGAAAGCGCCCACGAACATGATTTTCTACTTAGGCTAGCAGAGCGCGACGCAAAGTTCGCACTGAGTCCGTTTTATCACTGCTATCGCTTGGAACCTAAACCGTGTGAGGTGAGTTCAGTACATCAGGTTGTGCAATCGCATCTACACCGCAAAAAATTTAAGGGTGGTGTCCGCATTTTGAATGGCCAAATCAAAGTTCAGCCAGGGGCTCCAGATCCGAAAGATGCTTTGGTATCGGCCGTCATTTGTTTTCGCAATCATGCCGCATGGACGGTATCCGCCATGAAAAGTTTAATTCAACAAGCGGGGGATATTCCCCTGGAAATATTTCTCGTTAATAATCAATCTCGCCCTGAAGAGCGTGCCATTGTAGAGCGCGCTTTGGAGAAGTCGGTAAGGCCGGCGACGATTATCGATTACGACGATGTCTTTAATTACGCACGCATGCATAACCTGGTTTTCAAAAATCATGCGCACGGACGTTTTTTTCTTTTCTTAAACAACGACGTCGATCTCAAAGGCGAAAATTGCTTAGAAGAGATGGTGGCCTGGTCCCAGCTCCCTTGGGTTGGAACCTTGGGAATCGTGCTCCGTTACCCTGATGGAGGGGTTCAGCACGGCGGCCTGCGTGCCCTTTACGGCGGCGAATCTCGGATGGCCCGTGTCGGAAACTCGCATGAGAACGATAGGTTTTTATCGCAAAACCGAGAGGTCTTCGGGAGTACGTTTGCCGCATGCCTGGTCAAGCGAGAGACTTTTGAATCGGTAGGGGGCTTGGTCGAAGCGGAGTGTGCCAATGGATTTGGTGATGTCATTTTCAGTTTTGAATGTTTGCGAAAGCAATTACGAAATATTTTATTAGGACACATAGAGGGAATCCATCGAGAGAGTGCTTCTCGGGGAATGGACTATGAATATTGGGAAGAGTTCGCCGTTGAACGACGGTATCCCGATTTGCTTCAAAAAATGATTCGCTATGATCTGGGAGAGAATCGGATTCCCGGGGGAGACTTTCCTTTAGGCTCCCTAGCCCGCCAAGCAGTTAGTAATCAAATGGCGCGCAAGTTTCCTTGGATTTTGCCTTTAAAGCCACCTATCAAAAAAGCGCTACGATGGTTTTCTAAACCCTGAGAGGGCCGGTAAGATGTTGCCCAAAACGGCGAGAATTTTTATCGCGGGTCACACAGGTCTTATCGGCTCTGCCATTTTCGAGAGACTTAATAAAGACGGCTATTCCAATCTCATCACGGCGACCCATTCGGAACTAGATCTTACTCAATCTTCCCAGGTGACCCATTTTTTCGACGAGAAACAGCCTGAATGTGTCATTTTATGCGCGGGAAGGGTCGGCGGTATTTTAGCAAACAGGGACAGACCCGCAGAGTTTATTTCTGAGAATTTGGCGATTCAACTCAATACCATTTTGGAGTCGCACCGGACTCAAGTCTCGAAGTTTATCTTTTTCGGGTCGTCTTGCATGTACCCGAAACACGCGCCACAGCCGATGCCCGAGGAGCTCTTGCTAACGGGAATGCCGGAGGAAACGAGTCTGCCGTATGCCCTGGCGAAACTGTCCGGCGTCCAAATGTGTTTGGCATACAATCGCCAGTATGGGCAAACCCGTTTTATTCCTCTTATTCCCAATAATGCTTACGGTCCTCGTGATCGGTTTGACGCCGAGAGCTCACACGTCATTCCCGGCCTGATGGTGAGGTTTCACGAAGCCAAAACTTTAGGAATGGATCGTTTGACCCTTTGGGGAACGGGAACGCCTCGTCGTGAGTTTGTGTTTTCAGCGGATATTGCGGACGTCGTGACCCACGCATTGAACTGGGATGAGGAAGATCTCGACCTTCCTATGAATATCGCTAGTGGGGTTGACTATTCCATTCGAGAAATCGCGGAAAAGGTGGCTAAGGTAGTCGGGTTTGAAGGCGAAATTGGATTCGATCCCAGATTTCCCGATGGAGCTCCTCGAAAGCTCTTGGACGGAAGGCGTCTTTGGAGTCACGGCTGGCATTCTAAAACCACTTTGGACGATGGTTTGCGTCAAACGTATCAAGGATATCTAGCAAAGCTAAATCAGGACAGGAAGGCGCCCCAATCGACGTTAGGCCAGTTAAATGATACTTTAGGTCGGGCCCCAGATGTGGAACGAGGAATGGACGCATGAGTTATCAGGATAGACTTCAGTCGAATATTAAAAGATCGATTGCCGCCAAAGAGACTTTCTTGGGCGACCGGACTCAGCTTGAAAATTTTGAGAAGGCAGTTTCGCTCATTGTAGAGTGCTATCGAAAGGGCGGCCGGCTTTATGTCGCTGGAAATGGTGGCTCTGCCGCCGATGCTCAGCACATCGCCGCAGAGCTAGTCGTGAAGCTCGGACGACAACGTCCTTCGATCCCCGCGGAATCTTTGACCACGGACACTTCGGCTATCACGGCGATTGGAAATGATTTTGGTTATGAAGAGATCTTTTCTCGACAGTTGTCAGGAAAAGCAAAAAAGGGAGACGTTTTTTTGGGAATCACCACCTCTGGAAAATCTCCCAACATGCTTCGCGCGTTTGAAGCCTGTCGAGAGATCGGAGTTCCCAGCATCCTGCTTGGGGGTTGGACGGGTGGCCCGGCCCGTGCGCTTGCGGATATTTCGATCATAGCTCCAGGGGAAGATACCAGCGGCGTTCAAGAGGTCCACATGGTCATCTACCACACGCTGTGTGCTTGTATCGAAGAAGCTTTATTTCCCATCTAGTCGTTAGCGCGAACCTAGGGATGAAATTTAAAGATCCGATAGGGCTCCGAAGGCTTTGGTCCTCGGTGAATCTGTGAAGTCGTCACATAAATGAATTGATCCGGACCCACCGCGAAAGTATCCGGCCAGGCCAACTTGGGATCTTGAACGACGATCGAATCTTTTCCAGAAGCCTCTAACTTTTTAACCGCATTTTCCTGCAAGGCTCCTAAGTACACATTTCCGCCGTACATGAGGAGGCCATCCGCAGGACCGGCATGAGCGAAGACTTCAACGGCCTTTCCTCTCTCTTCTTCAGAAGCCGCGGGATTCCTAAGTAACTCGGTTTTGATCTGATACATCGTGTTGCCCGAGAGCGCTTGGTAGTAGAGGGTATCTCCTGCAGCGTCGAGCTCGATGCCGTCGGCGTGGACTTGGTTTACGCTTCCATCGGGCATCTTCCATTCCTTACCCTCGATGGTCAGAGTAATATTCTCTGACTTAGTCGAAGGGTGGGAGGCTAGTGCTCTCCATGATTTTCCCGACTTAAGATCTACCACTACGATAGCACCCGCTCCCGAATCGGTGAGATAAGCAAAACCTCGTTTCGTATCGATTCGAACATCATTCAGATAACTATTTTTTGGAGCCGTTTTTTCGTCGAAGAGATAAGTCTTAAGTGGCTTTTTGGTAGATAAATCAAACTTAACGAGCTTGGCGCCTTTAGGAACGACACTTTTCATATTGGGGCTTGCGGCATCTACGACCCAAAGATAATTGTCCGCGTCTATCACAACCGACTGGACACAGACAAAACGGTTCTTCGGGCTTTTGCCTGCTTTCCAGGAGTTCCAACTCTTATCCGGAAAAGGTTCTACTTTTTGGTCACGAAGTTCACCGACTGAGATGGGCACCTCGGGTGACCAGCGCGGATAGTTTACAAAGATCCGGCCTTCCTTGGAAACGGTAATGCCCGTCCACTGCGCAGTGTCCGAGTGAGCCACTTCAGTAAGAACAACAAGCTTGGTTTCGGGGGCACTGGGGGAAGAAGCGCAGGAGAATAAAACAAGACTAGAAAAGGCCAATAGAATAATTTTCATAGTTACCTCGTAATGTTCTTTTTAGCTCTCACCACAGTGAGTGGCGGGAAAGTACTCGTCCAAAACGGACCGAGCTTTTCGGTCGTTAACCCGAGCCCCCGAAAAACATTCGCGTAGGCTCCTGTGTGCCGAAAGTCAGAGATGAGAGCCACTCCGCCTGGCTTGAGAACTCGGACAATCTCTCGGCAAGCTTTTTCGCGTTCGGCTGCTTGGTAGATGTTGTGTACACATAGGTTAGAAACGATGACATCAAAGGTTTGATCAGGAAAAGTCATCTTTCGGACGTCTTCGGTCTTAAGTTCCACTTTGCTTGCGACACCCTCGAGTCTTAGATTATTCAAAGTGTTGGTTTCATTATTTTGAGAAAGATCTTCCGCATTCCATATGTCTATGCCGACAACGTTCCCCGTTCTTAGCTTTTTTGCGGCACCGATCGCGAGTAGCCCCCGCCCAGTCCCAATGTCTAAAACCGCTTCGTTCCCTTTCCATTCATACAGGCGAAGCATGCGATCCCGGTGTTTAAATTTCCCCGCTTTCGCGTAGAGCAGCATTAGCAAGGAAGTTACTATCCAAGCTCCGCCCCAATAGATGAGTATTTGGCTAAGAAAGGCACTGATAGGGGAGGCCCAGAACGACGGTAGAGAAAATCCTACCAGCATCATGGCCGCGCCGAGCAAAATGAAATTGCGAATCACGCCCGGCGCATCTACTCCGTAGTCTGGAGAGCCAGCGCTTTGGCCTTGTTTCACTAAAGTGTTATCCACAAAAACCCCCAAAGTTTGAAGGTACTATAGTGGTTAACCATCAACCGCCCAAGGAGTAATTTAGGCGCTACGCCCGAGAGAACACTGTTCGAAGAGCCAATCTATAACGTCCATTCCTGCTTGCAGATTACGATGCGATAGCCCTCGAAATCTTCAAAAGTGGCGCCGTGAACCTCCCAATACGGGTTATGCGCGGGAACGAGAATAAATCCGGCCATGACTAACTTCTCTTCGCGCGCCGTCCGCGCTGCATTGTTAGGGAGGTAGAACACGAGCAAGTCTTCTGGGGAATGACACCGAGGTGCTACGACTTGGTTTTCTTGGGTGAACTCAAGGTGGTAGCTTTCGCCTGGATCCCCAAGGATCACCCCACTAAATCCTGCATGGGCGTCGAAGGAGGCAAGCCTTTTGAAGTTCAGACCGCGCTCATACATCGTCGAGATCGCTGTTAGATCATTGGTGGCTCTGGCAATGCGCAACTTCATCGGAGACTCCTTTGAATCAACCGCCCAAGTAATAATTTACGCGGCTACATTCGAGCTGTTTCATTTTTCCCTCGGTAGAGAAAGGTCGGCTATCTCCTTCAGCGAGCCCATCCGATAGCATCCAAGCGTTAAAGTTATTCGCCGGCAAATAGTAGTCCGCTTCTTCAGGTTCATCAGGCGAGCTTTTTTCGGTAAGTCCTCTGCCCGATTTCAATTCCAAATGGATAAAGAATTGCTTTAGCCCTGGACCGCTAGCCGTAAGCGTTGGCTCCTGCTCTGAGATGCTTTGAATGGTCTGCGATTCGATGTCGGTCTTAATGACGAGAGCTTCCCCGACCTGTTCCCGTTTCGGCGAGTCGAGAACTTTTAACGTCAAAGTCTTTGATCCCGCAGTAGGGGCGCTGGGCTCTCTTTCCCGGTAAATGATCTCAAGGGTTCTTCCCTGGTAGGTAACCGACTGGGGGTTCGGGCGATCGATGCCGCAAGAATAATGAAAATACGCATTCCCGAAGGAAGGGGAACTGAGAAGGGTTAGGGTCATGAACCATAGCTGTTTCATTGGGGACTCCTTTGCATTTTTTTTCATAACTACGTAATGCTCAGTAATTGTCAACGGGCCTCAGTCGTTCCCAAGCACGCGAACCTTTGGGATTGCTCTGTTTAGCGCTTCTCGTGATAATGCTCTGGTTTTGTCTGTGGAAATGAGTCATTCCTGTAGTACAGGCCCGTAAGCTTTCCTGGAGGGATACCTTCCCGGGGAGGCTAGGTTTTAGAAGGAAATTTGATTGATAGAGGAATTTTCATCCTGCGGTGTCGGGTTCGTCGCGAGCCTGAACAATGTGCATTCGAACGACACCCTGAATTTGGGCCTTAAGGCGCTTTCCAACCTCGAGCATCGAGGCGGAACTAGTCTGGACCAAGTGACTAGCGACGGGGCGGGTATCCTTACCGACATCCCCCATGCGCTTCTGGGCGTGACTCCCGGAGATGCGGTCGCCCATCTCTTTTTGCCCCGAGACCCAACGGCCAAAATCAGGTCGCTTAAGATATTTGAAGATACTTTTCAGCACTCTGGGCTTGAAGTGCTTCGCTATCGGGACGTTCCGATTCAGGCAGATCTCTTTCCTCAGGGGGCGAATAACCGAAGACCGGACTTTTTAATGGCGTTCATTCGTCGGCCAAGCCATTGCAGTACACGAACTACCTTTGAGAAAATGCTTTATTCGGCCAAGCAGCTTACTCGAATTCGTCTGCGTGAAGCCAACATCCTAAAACAATTCTTTTTCACTTCGCTTTCCGCGGGGACGATTGTCTATAAGGCGTTGACCTCTTCGAAGCAGCTTCCCGAATTCTTCCTAGATTTGAAGAATCCGGACTACCTGACCCGCTTTGTGATCTTCCATCGCCGCTTTAGCACCAATACCGCTACTGCTTGGGATACGGCCCAGCCCTTTCGTGTGGTGGCTCATAACGGCGAGATCAACACTATCTCGGGGAATCGTTTTTGGGCCCATGCGCGGGAAAGAGCGCTCGGCCTTCGTGAGGACGAGCTCTTAACTCACGTGGGAATTAGTGATTCGGGAAGCGTGAACGAAATGATCGAAGCGCTTTCTCACCGAAGCAGTATCCCTCATTTAGAAGACACTTTGGCGATTCTCATGCCCCATGCGAATAGCCGCCACAAATTCTACAAATTCTGGGGTCGGGCGATGGAACCGTGGGATGGCCCAGCCCTTTTTACTTTCTCCGATGCCAGGACGATTGGCGCCAGACTTGATCGCAGCGGGTTTCGCCCTTGCCGATGGGCACGGACTCCTACTCATTTCTATCTCTCTTCGGAAGCGGGCTCGTTTGAGATAGACGAAACTGAAGTCATCGCCAAAGGGTCGCTATCGGGAAGTGCTTCGGTCAATATCAATTTAAGGACTGGTGCCTTTCATCTCAACGACGCCAGTCAAGTTCGAGAAAATCTGGACGCTAGTTTTGATCCCAGATTATCGACCTTGGATCGATTGCCTGCGCCAGAAGACCACGCTCCTAAACTCGAAGCAGTGTCACTCTTCAATTACAGCGAAGAGGATGTGAAGAAAGTGATCCTGCCGATGGTTAAGGAAGGCAAAGAAGGCATCGGCTCTATGGGAGACACGGCAAGACTAGCTGTGCTTTCCGACGAGACTCGCTCTCTCTTCGATTTCTTTTATCAAAAATTCGCGCAAGTCACTAACCCCCCACTAGACTATTTAAGAGAAAAACTGGTTACCGACATGTCGGTGGTCTTGGGACGAAAGCCAAATATTTTTGAGCCCAAGGAACTTTTGCCGCTTAAGATCGGAATCGATTTGGAAGGACCGGTCTTAACCCTGGGGCAAATCGATTTTTTAAAGAAGTTGGATCCTTTACGAGGTGTTAAAGGTGCTTGGCCTGATTCCATTACTTTGGACACCACGTTTGAAAGAGCCTCTGGGACCGAGGGGGCTCGCCGAAAACTTGACGAAATTAGGGCAGCCGCCTTAAAAGCCGTTTCCGACAGAATGAGTCTAATCATTCTAAGCGATCGTCGGGCCACGCCCGAAAGACCGGCGGTCCCCATACTCTTAGCCCTGACCTCGATTGTTCGAGGACTTCACGTGAAGGGCGGCTGCTTGAGAGCTTCCCTTGTCATAGATTCGGGCGAAGTAAAAAATGTACACCATCTCGCTGTGCTGATGGGGTTTGGGGCTGCGGCGGTCTGCCCATGGCTAGTTATCGATCTGGCGAGAGAATATCCTCAAAAATGGATGGGACAATCTCTTGAAGGGACCACACCAGGCGAACGAGAGCTGAAAGTCGTTCAGACGATGGAAACTGGGCTTCTTAAGATTCTATCGAAGATGGGTGTTTCGGTCCTGCAGAGTTATCAAGGTGCTGAAATGTTCACGATCTTGGGTTTGGGAGCTGATCTTCATCAAGAGTTTTTCCCGAATCATCGTTCGATTTTAGGAGGGATCTCGCTCGACCAAGTGCTTAGCGACGTTTTGAAAAATACTTCTGAAGCGAGTCTCACCCAAAGCCGATCTAGCTCCGGACTACTTCACAACTATCTCTATAAAGAACACCAAAAGGAGCTAGGCGAGAAACATTCGATGACGTTGCTAAAGTCGCGACAGATTCACAAACTCATCGAAGAGAAATCTGATGCCGCAAGCTATTCCGAAATTGGCGCCGCGGATCCTGCGATCTCCTTTCGTCATCTGTTACGTCCCAGGGCCTCCCAAGCCAGTCTTCCCATCGACGAAGTGATGTCGAAAGAACAGATCTTGTCGAAGTTTGGCTCCGGGGGAATGTCTTTTGGCGCTATTAGCGCTAAAGCCCAGCGCGATCTCATTCTAGCGATGAGAGAGATTGGGGGAAGAAGCAATAGCGGCGAGGGGGGAGAGAATCCCTATTATTTTACGGAAAATGTAAGTGCCCAAACCAAGCAAGTGGCCTCCGGACGCTTTGGCGTTACGGCGGAGTATTTGGTCACGGGCGAAGAAATACAGATCAAGATCGCACAGGGAGCAAAGCCGGGAGAAGGCGGCCAGTTGATGGCGGCAAAAGTGAATGCTGACATTGCTAGAGCCAGACATGCTGACCCGAATGTAAATCTTATCTCACCGCCGCCCATGCACGACATCTACAGTATCGAAGATCTAAAGCAGCTGATCTTTGAATTGCGACAATTAAAGCCAAACACCCGAATCAGCGTGAAGCTTGTCTCGGGAGAGAACATCGGGACGATTGCGGTCGGAGTTGCCAAAGCAGGAGCAGACACCATTCATATTTCAGGTCATGACGGTGGCACTGGTGCTGCGACCCTTAGCTCAATGAAGCATGCGGGACTCCCTTGGGAAATTGGATTGTGGGAGACGCACCGGCTGCTATCCGAGCAGAATCTTAGGCAGTATGTGACCCTTCGAGTGGATGGGGGGCTATCGACGGGAAAAGACATTTTGCGAGCTGCTATCTTGGGTGCTGAAGAGTACGACTTCGGAAAACTGCTTTTAGTGGCCGAAGGCTGCATCATGGCGCGGGTGTGTGAAAAGAATACTTGTCCGACGGGTATCGCGACTCACGATCCCAAATACACTAAACTTTATAAAGGCTCCAAAGACAGAGTCGTTCGGCTGCTTCACCATTTGGCGGAGGATGTTCGCCATGAGCTTTCCGCGGTAGGTATCGCTTCGTTGCGAGCTTTAGTGGGCAGAACGGAGCTACTTGAGATCGATCCCCAGCATCAATCAATAGTGGAAAAAAAGGGACTGAATCTACTCTCGTTCTTTAGCCCTCCCAGCTTACTGGATGAGAAAAAGGAAAATCCCTTTATTGAAGGGATCTCCCATTACAACCAGGCGCTACTTGAACGCACCGCCAAAATCGAAAAGGGCTTTACCCTTGAAACCAACATTCGCCCGATCGAGCGAGCGGCGTTAGCCACGCTGAACGGCAAAGTGGCGGCCATTCGCTCTCATCGTAGGAGGGTGAATCTAACGCCCCCCGAAGAGGCATGGGAGCAGGAGCTATCTTCGGGAAAGTTTATTTTCACCGGAAGCGCGGGCCAGGGGTTTTGTGTTTTCTTACAAGAAGGAATGCAGGTTCGTCTCATCGGGGAAGCCAATGATTCCGTCGCGAAGTCGATGTCGGGCGGCCGGCTGGTCGTGGTTCCGTCACCGCTATCTCGATACTCCGCAGAAAATAATACGATCATCGGGAACGTTGCTTTGTATGGCGCTACGGGAGGCGTGCTCTATGTGAATGGAGTGGCTGGTAATCGATTTGCAGTCAGAAATAGTGGTGCTGTCGCCATTGTGGAAGGTGCGGGGATGCACGCTTGCGAATACATGACCCGAGGAACGGTTGTGATTTTGGGCGAGGCCGGCTTAAATATTGGGGCCGGGATGACAGGAGGAGAGCTCTTTCTCCTTAAAGAATATGCTGTCCACGCTAATGTGGAATACATCGAAGGCAGCGAGCTAAGTGACGGGGACTCCGAAAAATTGTTTCGTTTGCTCCAGGATTATTTGCACGAGACAGAAAGCGCATCTGCAAAGTATTTCCTGCAGGATTGGAGTCGAACGCGTGGGGAATTTATCAAATACGCTTCAAAAGGCTCGGCGAAGCGATTAAGTAAAATGGCTGAACCCGAACTGGTTCCTCCTTCTGAATTTGTACCGCCGGTAGAAATGCCGACGGAATATGCCGACGGTCCTCTATAGATGAAAAGAAGATTCTCTACCGACTTTGGAATGTGGGTGCTGCCGCTCGCGGCTGCCCTATGTCTGTATCCAAAAATTTCGGCTGGTGTCGCACTCCTTTTGGGCGTCGTAGTCGCGCTAACTTTGGGTAATCCCTATGTGGCCACTACAAAAAAACTCACTTCTCGTTTGCTGAGTTGGGCGGTCATTGGAATGGGCGCTGGAATGAATCTCTATATAGTGGCCAAGGTAGGGTTGCATGGACTTGGCTACACCGTAGTTGGGATCAGCACTAC
>JBBQIT010000085.1:0-10816 GCA_038325205.1 Bdellovibrionota bacterium | reverse complement strand
TTTCTTGGCCCCTTCGGGCGGCGGCAAAAGTACCTTAGCCCTGCGTTGTCTGAAGCGTGCTGAAGTGCGCTTTCTTTCTGATGACACTCCTTTGATCGATGGCGATGGGCATATGCATGCGTTTCCCCAGAGAATTGGGTTGAGAGAAATGCCCGAGGGAACGGCTAGCAATCATACGCGAAAGTTTTCGAGAGTTCACTTTGGCGAAAAGTTTGTAGTAGGGACCGAAGGGTTTGCCTCTCAGGTGACTCCTTCCTCAAAATTGCGAGCCATTGCATTGATCGAAAAAACGGGAGGGGTTCTCACTCAAGTGAGTCCCCTCAACCGCAGCGAGTTGATTTGGCGGCTCATGAAATGGTTAGTCGCAGGATATGAAACGCCTCAGATTTGGCAATTGTACCTACGACTCTCCGCTAAAGATGTCATTCGAAAGGCTGGCATCTTTGTCAGCCGTCTCAGAGTGGCGACCCGACTTCTCAAAACCAAAAATTGCTATCGCGTCGAACTCTCTAGCGACCCCGACGAAAGCGCCCAAGCGCTTACCCGTTTGATGAGGAGCTTGGGAGAGGTTTCGGCGTGACGGCAGGCCGAAAGATCATCCATGTCGACATGGATGCCTTCTACACATCCGTCGAACAAAGAGATCGCCCGGAGCTTCGAGGAAAGCCTATCGTCGTGGGTGGTACTCCAGAAGGTAGAGGCGTAGTAGCCGCCGCTTCGTATGAAGCCCGAAAGTTTGGCATTCGTTCGGCGATGAGCGCCCACCGCGCTTTACAGCAATGCCCAGATCTCATTTTCATTCGGCCCGATTTCAAACGTTACAAAGAGGTCAGTCGTCAGATCCAAGCTATTTTTCTGGATATGACGGATCTCGTAGAGCCGCTTTCCTTAGATGAAGCTTACCTCGACGTCACAACCAATAAGATGGCAGAGCCCCTGGCCACGAAGATAGCCCAGCTAGTTCGAGCGCGGATCAAAGAAGAGCTCAAACTTACCGCTTCGGCGGGAGTAGGTCCCAATAAATTTATCGCTAAGATTGCGAGCGATCTAAGAAAGCCCGATGGCCTTGTCGTTATTCCTCCAGACAAGGTTTTCGATTTTGTGGCCACTCTTGCTGTGGAAAAGCTGTGGGGAGTGGGCCCCGCAACGGCGAAAAAACTTCACGAAAGAGGGATTCGAAAAGCAGGAGATATTAGGAACTTTCCCCTCGTCCAGATGGAAAGTTGGTTCGGGAGGTTTGGACATTTTCTTCATCACCTCGCCAACGGCATCGACGATCGAGAGGTCTCTCGTGACCGAGAGCCTAAGAGCAGCGGCTCTGAAACCACTTTTCCAGAAGATGTGACCGACGCCGACCAGCTCAAAGGGGTGCTTAAGGAGCTATCCGATGACGTCTCTAGCTCGCTAAAGCGAATGGAGAGAATAGCTCGGACGGTCGTCATTAAAGTGCGCTACTCCGACTTTACTACCGTAACTCGAAGCCGCACGCCCTTAGCCGCCGTGATTGAGGCGGACGCCATTCTGGCTCTCGCAAGTTCACTCCTAGAAAGTACGGACGCAGGAAAACGTCCCGTTAGATTAGTCGGAGTCAGCGCGACCAATCTCGTTGATCCTAACGCCCCCAAAGCGCCCCTTACCAACGAAGACCCCGACCAACTTCAGCTTAATCTATAAATAATAGCCCGGAGTTTGCTTACTCTACCGTCAGTGGGTAGAGTCGCCCCATGATTCCTTTGATGATCGGCGCCATGCTTATCGGCTTCGCGCCCATTTTTGTAAAGTTGGTTTCGACTGGGCCAACGACCACCGGATTTTACCGCTGCGCTTTCGCCGCAACGATCCTTGCGGTCTTAATCTTAACCAAACGATTGGGCGCAAGTGCGCCGTTTACTCCGCACCGGTGGCCCGCAAAGGCTTTAAAGTTGTCGTTGGTCGCGGGAGTACTTTTTGCCTTCGACCTTTTTGTTTGGCACCGATCTATCATTTTTGTGGGAGCCGGAATGGCGACCATTTTCGCTAACACTCAGGTCTTCTACTCTGCGCTTGCGGGAATTCTTTTCTTTAATGAGAAAGTGACCCCAAGACTTCTGGGCGCCATCGTGATGGCCTTTGTCGGAATTTTTCTATTGGTAAGTTATCGACTCTCTCCGATGGTGGGGGCTAACTATTGGTGGGGTGTTGGCTTTGGTCTCGCGACAGGTATCGTCTACGCCAGTTACATCGTTAGCATGCGCCAGATAGAGGCACTGGGGATCGGAATTCCCACCGAGCATATCATCTGCGTCGTTTCAGCGATTTCAGCGTGCACATTATTGCCCATCTCTTTATTCGAAGGAACGTTGCGCCTGCCTACCGGTATCGAATGGTTATGGCTTCCCTCGCTCGCTTTGGTGGCTCAAATCGTTGGTTGGGTTTTTATTACTCGGAACCTTCCCAAGGTACCGGTTTCTCGAGCGAGCTTAATTCTGATTTTGCAACCTGTAGTGGCTGTCGTTTGCGGATCCATTCTTTTTCGTGAACAGCTTTCGACTCTGCAATTGGTAGGGGCAGCGATTACTTTAGTTTCTATTTACGCGGGAACTATGAGAAAAAAGCGAATGCTCATTGTTCAAACGTGATGACCTCTGTCATTGCGAGCGTAAACATGATATTTCCCAATTTTATCCTCCCAGTATCTTCTCTAGATTCGTAGCGCATTGCGGAGTAACATTGAAAGTTCAACTATTGGTACTGGCTCTGGCTTTCGGAGCATTTATAGATTGTAGGGCTTGTTTAGCAATGACATCGGCCTCTCAACATTCGGATCCTTTTCTCTGGCTGGAAGACGTTTCCGGCGAAAAGGCGCTCGCTTGGGTTCGTTCCCATAACGAAAAGAGCCTTGCGTTTTTCAAGAAAGATTCCCGATTTGCGAAGATTGAAGAGGAAGTTCGCAAAATCCTTCTCGCTAATGACAGACTCCCCTACCCCGCTTTGCGCGACGGTTGGGTTTACAATTTCTGGCAAGACAACGTTCATGTCAGAGGTATTTGGCGGCGGGCAAAACTTGAAGAATATGTGAAGCCCACCCCTCAATGGCATACCATTCTTGATCTAGACGCCCTTGCGACCCAGGAAAAAGAGAACTGGGTATGGGCAGGTGTCGACTGTTTGCCTCCGAAGCACACTCGCTGCTTGCTTAGGCTTTCTCGCGGCGGAAAAGATGCTTCTGTCGTTCGGGAATTTGATGTTGAGACTATGAAATTTGTCCCGAATGGATTTGAAGTCCCAGAAGCTAAATCACGAGTAACGTGGAAAGACGAAAATTCGGTTTTCGTGGGGACCGATTTTGGACCGGGAAGTTTGACCGACTCTGGATATCCTAGAATTGCGAAATTATGGGAGCGCGGAACCCCGCTTGCTTCCGCCACAACGCTACTCGAAGGACAGGTGAAGGATGTCGATATTTCGCCTGCGAGCGAGTTTCGTCCGGAAGGAAACTACTATTACATCAATCGAGCGGTTTCGTTTTTTGAGAGCGAAGTCTCAATGGTTCAACCGGACGGGAGTTTAAAACGCATCCCGTTTCCAACGGATTCCGATTTCCGCGGCGTGTTTCAAAGACAACTGCTTGCGGTGCTTAGATCGGACTGGAAAGTAGGCGGGAAAGTTTTTGCTTCGGGAAGTGTGATCTCACTGCCTTTGGAACAACTCTCGTTGGAAACGAGCAAGCTTTCGCCAGAGCTCATTTATCAGCCGGATAGCGTTTCTGCTTTTTCCGAAATGACCACGACTAAGAGTGCGATCTATCTAGGAGTCTTGCACAAGGTTCAAGGTAAGATCCTTCGCGTCACTCGCGAAAACGGACAATGGATAACAAAACCCATCGATTTCCCAGAAAAAGGCGCGCTCGATTTTATAAGTGCCAATGAATTTGAAGATACTTTTTTTGTCCAATACGACAGCTTTCTCACTCCTTCCACTATTTACCAGGTCGATGGGACATCTTCGCCCCGTGCGGTGAAACAGCTCCCCGAGCGCTTCGACGCCAAAGACATGATCATGGAGCAACACTTCTCGAAGAGCCCTGACGGAACGGAAATCCCCTACTTCTCAATTCATAAAAAAGATTTGGTATTGAACGGCACGAATCCGACTTACCTGAGTGGATACGGAGGATTTGAAATTCCCCTAACGCCTTATTACCTGGGACAAATGGGCAAGGTCTGGCTCGCTTCAGGTGGCGTGGCGGTTATCGCTAACATTCGAGGCGGTGGCGAGTTCGGCCCCAAGTGGCATCAGGCCGTTCTGACGGTGAACCGACAAAAAGCTTTCGATGACTTTACTTCAGTCGCCAAGGATCTCATCGCTAGGAAAGTGACTTCGGCGAAACACTTAGGAATTCGTGGCGGTAGTAACGGCGGCCTGCTGATGGGGGCAGCTTTTACCCAACATCCCGAGCTTTATAACGCCGTACTCTGTGAAGTGCCTCTTCTCGACATGCTTCGCTATCACAAGCTTTTGGCAGGCGCCAGTTGGATGGCAGAATACGGAGATCCTGAAGATCCGGCCATGGCCAAGATTATCAGCGCCTATTCCCCCTACCAGAATGTGCGCAAAGGGGTCCGCTACCCCAAAGTCTTTTTCTACACCTCCACCAAAGATGACCGCGTCCATCCCGGCCATGCCCGCAAAATGGCGGCGCGCATGGAGGAACAGGGTCATTCGATCCTCTATTATGAGAATATCGAAGGCGGACACGGCGGTGCGGCAAATCTTGAGCAGCAGATATTGAAAAGTACAATGCAGTACACCTACCTGTTCGAACAGCTTAAGACTCCTTAAGGGCTACTTTTCACCTTCCCAATCCCCATGAGCCATATTAAACATCTATAAGAGTAGGAAGCCTCAGGGTTGGGGATTCTGACAGTTTTTGAAACGCTTGAATGCGATAAGGTTAGGGTACTCATGAAATTCGTTAGCTTGTTAGTTACGGCATTTCTTTTTTCACTTACGGCGCAAGCCAGTCCCAGTCAATTCGATGAGATCAAAAAGACAGGAGTCCTTCACGCGGCTTCCGAAGGGGCATTCCCTCCTTTTAACTACTTCAAAGGAAAAACCTTAGAAGGGTTCGAAATCGATCTGACCAATGAGATTTCAAAAAGAATTGGCGTCAAGAAAGTCGAATGGAAAACCTACGCTTTCGATTCCCTTCTCATTGGACTTGGCGAAAAGCGCTATGACTTGGTAGCGGCGTCGCATGCGATCACTCCTGAACGCGCGAAAGCCGTCGATTTTTTGAATCCCTACTACTGCTCGGGCGGAGTCATTCTTACTAAGTCTGGTGGCCCCCAAACCATGGCCGCGCTCGCGAAAAAGACGGTGGCCGTTGCCGTGGGTACCACTTACGCTCAGTTCTTCGACAAAGGAAAAGGGATTGAGGTAAAGACCTTTCCGAAAGACGTCGACGGGATTCAAGCCCTCCTCTCTAATAAAGTGGACGCTTTGATGACCGATAAGTTTGTCGTTCTCCAACTCAAAAAAGAGGGCAAACTGCCCGGCCTCGTTTACAGCGAAATCATTGAGCAAGAACGTATTGCCATTGCCGTTCACAAAGGGGAGCCCCAGCTAGTCGCCGCCCTCAATGAAGGCCTAAGCAAAGTCATGTCAGACGGTACCTATGCAAAATTGAGCCAAAAGTATTTCGGTGAGGACATTCGCTGCAAATAGGGCGAAAGTGGTGACGTGACCACAACTCCAACGAAAGCAGCAGTCCCTAAGGCACAGGCCGCCCCTGGCGCGCATATCGAGCTAGGCCGGATCTTTCTTTTCTTAGGCGCCTGCGCCATCGGCTTTTGGGTTTTCTTCGAAATCCTCGCCGTGGTTCTGAAATACATGCCGGAACCTATCGGTTCAAGGGCGGATCTGTTTTCAAGCGGAGCCAAACAAACTCTCGTGCTCACGCTCACCGCGGGAGTCTTTGGACTGATTGCGGGAGTCCTCGCTGGCCTAGGCAAACTAAGCAAGAAGCCCTGGATCCGGATCCCCACCGATTTCTACGTTTGGATCATGCGGGGGACGCCGCTTCTAGTCCAAATCCTTTTCATGTACTACGCCGTTCCTGCGCTTTTACCCTGGCTGCGGTTAAATGAATTTAGCGCTGCGTGTTTGGCTTTGGCCTTAAACGTCGGCGCCTACAACGCCGAAGTCATTCGCGCGGGCGTTCAAGCCGTCCCTCGGGGCCAGCGAGAAGCGGCCGAGAGTTTGGGACTGTCTTCCGGGCAAACCATGCGATGGGTCGTTTTACCGCAGGCCATTCGCATTGTGATTCCGCCACTAGTGAACAACATCGTGGCCCTTTTAAAAGATAGCTCGTTAGCCTCTACGATTGGTCTTTTAGAACTCAGTCTCGCCGGAAATAGAATCTCTAGCGAAACTTTTATGCCGGTCCCTGTGCTCACTACCGTCGCCGCTGTCTATTTGCTACTTACCAGCGCTCTTTCTATCATCACGCATTTTCTAGAAAAGCGACTTGCCGTCGGGAGGAGAAATTAGTGACAACTAAAAACGCCTCAAGCGAACCGATGATCGTAGCCAAAGATGTGTGCAAGTCTTATGGAGATTTCCAGGCACTGAAAGGCGTCTCTCTAGAAGTTGCTAAAGGGGAAGTGGTCGTCATCTTGGGACCGTCGGGTTCGGGGAAATCGACGTTCATTCGTAGCGTAAATTTCCTAGAGCAGTTCCAGTCCGGCGAAATTCGTGTCGAAAATATTAAGGTCGAATCGGGGGAAGCGTTGAGACAGATCCGACAAGAGGTCGGCATGGTCTTTCAAAGTTTTAATCTCTTTCCGCATCTTACCGTCATACAAAATATTACTCTGGCTCCTCGCAAAGTCGCCAAACTTCCCGAAGAAGAAGCGAAGCAGTTAGCCCGGGAGCTGCTACATCGCGTAGGACTTTCCGCGCACTCCGAGAAATTCCCCGATGAACTCTCCGGAGGACAGCAACAGCGAGTGGCGATCGCTCGCGCTTTGGCCATGAAGCCAAAAGTGATGCTCTTCGACGAACCTACTAGCGCTTTAGATCCCGAAATGATTTCCGAAGTGCTAGCCGTCATGAAAGAGCTCGCGAAATCCGGAATGACAATGCTCGTGGTAACTCATGAAATGGGATTTGCCCGCGAAGTCGCCGATCGCATCATCTTTTTTGATGAAGGCAAGATCGTCGAAGCGACCACTCCTCAAAAGTTTTTTGAAAATCCCTCGCACGAAAGAAGTAAACTCTTCTTAAGCCAAATTCTAAAACGTTAGGAGACTCGCCATGAGACGCCTCATCGCCTTGGGCTTATTTTGCGCAGCCGCATTGGCTAGTGCCTCTAATTTTAAGTCTCAATGGGAATACAAAGTAGAAAAGCCTTTGAAAGGCGAGCCGGTTACGAGCTCTACTCGTTATTCTCTTTTAGTGGCCAATCCCGGAACCAAAACAGAAACGCGCCTTGAAGTGAAAAGTTTCTGCAAAATGACTCCGAGTGAAGCAAGGTATGGAAATTGTGAGCATGAAATAAATATCCCAGGGAGAAAGCGAACGCTCGTCATTAAGGAAGGGGAAGATATAGGGCTGGTCTATCTTTCTAGTAACAATGGAACGACGGATCCCATTTTAGGAGCTCTGCAGTACGGCTGTTGCGCGGGTCCCAGTCGAGTTACCCTTTTCAATTTGAATGGGGACAACCTAGGAACCATTGAGACCTTCGAAAGGATTACCCCGGTGATTGATCAAGTCTGGATTTTTCATAATGTAGACGATCATGGGTCGGCACTGGTCCTCGAAGGGCCCACCTCCGGGGATGCCCAACCCAAATACGTCCTACTCACTTATAAAGCTCCAGGCCATTATCAGAAAGAGCCCGTCAAAGTGGCGCTACCCAAGGATGTCGGAAATTGTTTGGGTTGGACTGTCGAACAGTACACCCAATATTTAGACCATCCGAATCCAGAACTCGCCCTCACTAGTTACGAATGCGAGCCCACATCCTTGAAAGGTCCTTGTGAAAAAAAGGGGGCGGAATGGGTTTGCCAATTAAGCAAAATCCCACAGCCTTAAGATAATGGTTTGGTGAGAATAAGACGGTAATAGGCCCGATAAATCGTCGCGCGATCTCGAAAGACCTTAAATCCCACCTTTTTGGAGCAATTCACCAGCGCTTCTGGCGATGAGTGATACGGAGAAAATTCTGGTCCTGGAAAAACGAAATCGTTGCGTTTGATCTCATCTTTAAGAAAGGCAACTCGAGCGAACATATCAGCCTCTTGCAAGACGATACTGCCTGCTCGCACCGCTTCAGCGATATTATCGAAAGCCGCGGGAACAGCATCCTGGTAGTAATCCACAGGCTCATGAATCACTACGGTTCCCCCCTCGGGAAGCCACTCGTAGATCATTTTTAAGATAAGCTCTTTTTCGAAGTACGGGGAATACACCAAGACATGATTGAGAACCACGCCATCGATGGATCCAGGAGACAACGATGTCTCTAGAACAGAGTTTTCTAGGATGGTTGCCTCTTTTACTTCAATCCCGCGAGCCCCATGCCACGCGCTAACCTTCTGCATGCGACTCTGTGCCTTGGCCATGAAGCCCTTGTTCGGATCAACGAGGATGAACTGTCGCTCAGGACCCGCGAACTGCAACGAACTACAGGTTAATCCCCGGCCACATCCGATTTCGACAATTTTTCCCGATCCAGGAATATGGCGATCGGTAACGTAAAGCTGCGTTTGGTATTTTGCGTTCCCAATGAGCATCTTGTCCGAAAGAGTTAAGATGGACTCAAGGCGCTCTGCCGCAGGCAAAGCATCGAAATACTCGACGGTCGGCGCGTAAAGAGAGTCGTCGTTAATCGCATCCCTAAACCGATCCCAGAGCCCTTGGGCCTGCAGGGGTGACGCAGCCCCCACGGCTTCGGCAAAACCAGGGATCGAAAAAAACTCCGTCCCAAAGGTCCTAATAAACTCAGGACACGAGAGTGCTCCTTGCGCTTCAAAAGCGAGCAGGACGTACAAGACCAGGACGAACCGTTTCATTAGCTAACCACTTGAATTTTAATACCTTAGTGTTTTAAAAAGTACCGTCGAGGTAGGGTTCTAGCATAAGGCGTTATCTAAAGGAATATCGTCGATGCCACTCGTTCCTGGCTCGACTTGCTCGCCTGCCGAAAACATGACTCCGAGGTTATGCACAGGCTATTGCTCTCAATCCAGGGCTCTGCTACAAGCAGCCCCTACTTGATTGGAGATCCCATGCGGCAGTTATTACTTGTGGCTCTGTTGTTTTTCGGAATGAGCTCGCTCGGTCAGCCCCTCACCCCACCCTCTAAGGACCAAACGGAGCGTGTGGCCGGCCTGCTGGGACCTTATGACATTTACCTTCACTTCGATACCGCCTTCCGTGAAATGGCAGTTTGGGAATTAGCTGGTCCCGCCTGGGAAAAGGACAATGCCACAATCATTGCTCTGTTGGTGTCGAGTAACAGGGATTCTGTCACCCTAACGTAGCAGCGATTTTGTCATAATACTGCCCTTTGGTTTTGGGAAGCTGTTTAAACCGTATCAGACCGACCCTGCTGTGACTAAAGTGGATCGTGCCGTTGTACCACTCCTGGATTTCAATAGGTCTGTCGGCAAACGTCGACCAACCTGGGTGAGGTAGGAGCTGATACCGAGCATTTTCATAAAGCACGGTATTGTCTTTGCTTACCTCTCTCGTGGATTTGGCACAGAGAATAGTTCTTAGGTCACAGCCCTTTGAAATCGGTCGCCATGCAGGTTGAGATTCCGCTGGGGAAACAGCGAATTTTTTGTTGTAGGCTGGAATGAATTTTTGATTGAGATAATCCGTGGCTTTTCTCTGGTCGTGTATCTGATGAAATTGGAACTCACTAACGAGTCTTCGTTGGAAAGTCCCATTTATTCTTTCGCCTCGGCCTCTGGCTTGAGGACTATCGGCGAAAATGCAGCGCACGCCTAACTGTTTCATGGCTTTTAACCAGTGCGTTGGAAGGGCCGTCTGATTGTAATGTAATCCGCCGTGCCGAGTGGTAACAAATTGTGAAGCTCTGTCGAGGTAAAACGATGAAGGGATTCCGAGTCTAGACATCACTTCATAGGCTACTTCGAAGCAACTGTTGCGATCTTCAGCTGAAACAAAGACGCCCCACAAGGCTTCAGTAGTAGCGTCATCTGAACACAAAACTAGAGTGGATTTGGGAAAAGCTTCTCCAAACCAACGATGAGGGCTTCCATCTAAAAAGAGTAATTCTCCCCGGCGACTTCGACGCTCGCGCCGCAACCGGTGCTTTATTCTTCGTCTTGGGCTGGAAATTGCCCCTCGTTCTCTGAGCCATCTCCAGGTTGTCTGTCGACTAACCTTGATAGAATGGTCGCCTAGGATATCGCAAAAATGGGCCGAGTTAATCGCCTCATCGCACCTTTTACGCCATTCTGAAAATACTCCGAGAGCTTTAGACTTAACTTCAGCGGGGATTTTGTTCTTGGGACTTCTACCTCTATTTCCATGCCGAATAGCCTTTGCTCCTGATCTGCGAAACCGTTTTTTTATCCGAAGGATCTGTCTTTTGCTCAGATCCAACTGCTCCGCTGCTTGCTGAGCTGTAATGGTCCCATTTTTTAACTGTTCCATGACGCCGATCTTATTTGCCTCTTCCAAGGTCCACTTCTCCTCGTTTAACAAGATGGCCCCTCCAGTAGTTTTTCTTCTGTTCTACAGGAGTGACATAATCGCTGAAACCAAAAGGGGTGACCTTATCCCTGTTACAGGACAT
>JBBQIT010000084.1:0-10835 GCA_038325205.1 Bdellovibrionota bacterium | reverse complement strand
TTGTATTTTGCCTAAATTAAAAACGTCCATAACGGGGGAGTTCTATTTTTAATGGAGCAGCAACCATCTTCGTCATCGTTTGAAAAAACTCGATTTTCGCAAACTGAGTCCACGTTTTCGTCGAGGGTTATGGGCTCGTTGGTCGCGCATCGCTCACATATCACAATCGCGGTTCTGATCTTTGTAGCCCTCGCATCCGTAAATCACATTTTTTTTCCGAGATATACCGCGAAAGCTGTGCTGCTGGTACAGCGCGCCGAGAATAGCCCCATGCAAGCGATGATGGGAAAGATGATTGGAAATCCAAACTTCGGCGGGAAACAAAATGAATATCTCGAGAAATATCTCCAGTACCTTAATTCGCACGAATTCTATTTAGCTGCTGCGCGTGCGATGAAAGATCGCGGCGAAACTCATGAGCCGTTGGCAACGCCTTCGGTGTTACGGGGCATGCTGTCACAGGTACGCGGAGTCTTGCAGAGCCTGCTGTACGCAAAAATTTCTGATCCTTCGGAGCGGGCCAACGAGATCGAAGCGTTGGCAGTATCCCTAAATTCGAACGCGCTCTTCAGTAAATCGGGCCAAGACAATATCTCACTCCAAGTGAGGGGAGCCGACTTTCGAGAAGCCGTGCGCCGAGCTAACTTTTTATCGGAGTCTGCGGTCAAGGTGATTACCGAAAGCGAGCTCAAAGAATTAAACGATGCCAAAAGGTATATTGATACACAAGAAGCAGAAACCGCCGCGCGATTGCAAAATTTTGACTCCGCCATCGTAGACTATAGAAAAGGCAATAAGCTCGTTAAGGCGGACGCCAGCGGTCGCGACATGTTTGACAGAGTTCGGGAGCTTCGACGTAACCTCGAGATCAATCAACTTAAATATAATCAGAATGAGCGATTGGTTACGCTGCTTAATCGAGAGCTGCACGGTGAAGAAGAACAAATTCTTTCTCATGGCTCGAGAAGTATTCAGATTACTGAAGTTCTCAATCAGCTACGGGAGCAGGTTCAGGGGCTGAGATACAAAAAAATGTTATTTCAGGCGCAAGGGCTGGGAGAGGATTCCCCCCAAATTCAATCCTTAGACACCCAGATTGATAAACTTGCCGAACGAATTAAAGATCGGGTTCGCCTTCAGGGGGGGAACCAGAGTGATGTCGCTTCGCTCTTGACTGGAGATCGAGAAGGACTCGTTCGAAAGATTTCGACTTTAACTCGAGAGGGTGAATACCTCAGTACCAGTATAGATACGTTAAATAAAGCGCTATCGGAGGCGCAACAACCTTTAGAGGCTCTTCCTGCCGCTCAGCAGAAAATGCTGGGGTTCCAGCGAAATACCTTTCTCGAGTTCACTTTGCTTCAGGAGATGAAGAAAAAAACGCTTGAGATCGATCTGGAGCGAGTCGCCCTAGATAGCAAAATCCGCATTTTGGAAAAATCGACGATTGCGGGAATTCCGCCTCGATTTAATTTGCTGCCAACGGCAGCGTTTGCGGCATTGATCGGACTCTTGGTTTCCTTGGCGGGAGCTTATACCTTAGATGAGCTTAGTGACTCTATTAAGAGCAGACACCAACTTTCGGAATTGGGACTAGTGACCGTCGGAAGCGTGCCGAAAGTGAAAGGGGCCGGATCCCGCAAGTTTTTGATGGGTGGTAAAACCGGACGGGTAGATGTGCTGGGCTCGTGGAAATCTGGCGAAGAGTCGCTCGAGGTCATGGCGTTTAAACATGTGCGCGCCACGGTACTTAAGATGCGGGACCAAGCAGGAAGACCGGCGCAAACCATCTGTATTTTGGGCGCCACCCCCGGAGACGGAAAGTCTTTCGTGTCGGCAAATATCGCTTTTTCGCTCGCTCAGATGGGGAAACAAACTTTGTTGCTCGATTGCGATCTTAGAAGACCCAGCTTGGGCTCCTGGTTACGCATCTCGCCGCGGTTAGGTTTAACGTCGGTCTTGTCGGGAGAAAAAACTCTCGAGGAATGTTTGTCTCGACAGGTTCAACCGAATCTAGACGTACTTCCATCGGGTCCACCCAGTCGAAGGGCGACGGAACTCTTTAGCGAGTCGGCGTTTACTGACCTTTTGGATTCTTTCAAGGCTCGATACGATTACATCATCATTGATACGCCACCAGTGTTAAACGTGGTTGACGGCCTCGTGCTTTCTGCTTTTGCGGATGCCACTATGTTTGCGATTAGTCATCGGAAGACTAAAGTTGCCGATATCCAACAGGCGATCGAGAAAATTCGATACTTCGACGAGCGGCCGGTGTTTGTCGTCTACAACCGTGCAGGCGAGTTAAGTCAGTACAACTATATTTACACCAATACTCATCGTGAGCCCACTCAACCGACAAAAAACTCGGACGTTAGTTTAAGAAATGAAGTGGATAACTTTAAAAAATGGTGGTCTCGCAAGAGCTTTGTGCCAAAGGATACCTATGTTTCTTAATCGATTAGTTATCGTCTACTTGTGTCTGTTTTTCGCAATGGGTCCGTCTACGATAATGGCGGCTGCGGCCCCGGGCCCGTTTGATTATGCTATTCCTGGTGAAGGACAAGGCACTAACGATGTCGGAATGTCAGACGTAGGGCCTACGACGGGCGGCGCCCCTTCCACTTATTTGGGCAGTGCCAGCGAGTATGCTAACGATTTTAGCGGAGAAGAAGGCTCGAGGCTTTCGGGGACTGAGGCTCATCTGACGACTGGACACGATATTCCTCTCGGCGACGGTGCGGGCGTCCAGCGCGGAAGCGAATACGTTTCTGGTTACTACAAGGGAGCCGTTTTAATGCCGGTCCGAGTTTGGGGCGCGGTACAAAAGCCGGGGCTTCATAAAGTTCCTTCGGGCACTGACTTAATGCAACTCATCACATTGGCAGGGGGACCCAACGCCGATGCCGAGCTCGATCACATTACGATCAAGCGGACAGTCGGAGGAAGCAACAAAGTCATTCGGGTCGCAATGAACGATTTGATCGATTCCCCTCAAGCAAAAATCATTGAGCTTGAGCCGAATGATACGATTATTCTGCCGGCGGCTAAACCTTTTATTAACGGCAATACCCTAACGGTAATTAGCGTTATTGCGACTGTGGTGGGGATTGTCGCTTCCAGCTTCGTAATCGCAAATCAAATAAAAAAATAAACCTTTTACACTCCGGGAAAAAGAGAGAAGTACATATAACCCAAAACTTCTTTCACCCCTCGGCTGGTTCGGTACAAAGACTCTTCTGTCGGAAAAAGGTCCAAGAAACTGAATGAATGGCCCACCACCTCGTGTCCTGCGGGCACGGAAGTGATCTCCACATTAAATTTGCGAAACATCATCGCGGCGCGCGGCATGTGAAAAGCGCTAGTGACCAAAATTACTTTTTTTATTCCTCGATCTTTGAGGAGTCGGGCCGTGTACTTCGCGTCCTCTTGAGTGGTCCGAGAAAGTGACTGCGAAAGGATCGCGGCAGCAGGGACACCGATATCAATCAAAATTTCTTTCATATCGTCGGCATCGGTGCGGGTTTGTCCGAGGCTATCGCGATAAGGACTTCCGCCACTAACTACGATCCAGTTCGCTTTTTTGAGTCGAAGGAGGCGGGCTGCCGGCAATAAGCGACTTCCGTACATCTCTTCGGCTTGAAGTCGAGGAAAGCTCGTCTGACCGGTCGAGCCGCCCAATACCACGATGGCGTCTGCAGGTGGAACCTCGCGTAGCGCCCGCGCGGTGTAATGCCCCTCCAGGAAGCGAAAGAGCGAATCGCCGGTGATTGGCAAAGCCGACAGAAAAAGGACAACGGTTGCGGTGTAGAGCGCCCAAGCCGACTTTCGGGAAGACGGGCCTCTCTGCCTCCACGCGTACCAGGCGAGCAATAGCAGCACCCAAACAATCGGTCGGAAGAATTGCTGCACTGTCTTTTCTAAAACATAGAACATTTTTGTCTCAAGGATGAAAAAGGGAGGCCCCGGGTTGCGTGAACAGAATGAGGCAGTTTACATTAAGCTACTCTGAGTCGCCGGATTTTCAAATTTTGAAAGGATGTGCATATTCAGCTCCGAGTCGACCTCAATTTCAGATTGGTCGGTGGATTCATTGTGTCGGATGAGTGCGTACATCTGAGTTATGGCGCTAGTGGCGCCCTGGTGGGCGTTTCTGATGATCGAGTCGATCTTCTTCCCCAATACGTCGTGGACTCCGCAGCCAGTAGCATTGTCGCCCCCGGGGATTACTAAGATATTTTGGTCTTCTGTTTTTATTTCGCTTCCGGTCAGATAAAGTTCTTCCTGAAGTTTTTCTCCAGGGCGAATACCGGTAAAGATGAGCGGAATTTCGTCTTCACGCCGTCCCATCAGTGCGATAAGGCTGCGGGCCAGATCGACGATCCGGATGGGCTCTCCCATTTCAAGTACCATGATGTCGCCCGAACTTGCGATTGAGCCAGCACGCAGTACTAACGAGACCGCCTCTGGGATCAGCATGAAGTAGCGCTTCATCTCTTTGTGGGTAATGGTCACCCCTTTACCTTCGAAAATCTGTTCTTTTAAGAGGGGAATAAGGCTACCGCTGCTCCCGAGGACATTGCCAAAGCGGACGGATACAAAACGCCGTCCCGTGCGACGTGCGATGTCGGTGACCAATAATTCGCAGACTCGTTTGGTCGCCCCCATCACCCTCACGGGGTTTACCGCTTTGTCAGTCGAGATCATGGTAAAGGATTCGACGTCGTGCTCTTCAGCCAATTCGAGGAGGTTTCGGGTTCCTAAAATATTATTTAAGATGGTAGCCCCGGGATTACTCTCGGCAAGGTGGACATGTTTATAGGCTGCGGCATGAAAAACCATATGAGGAGAATACTTATCGAAAACTCGCTCTAGCGAGTCTTTATTTTTGATATCCAAGAGCAGCGGCACGACGAAAGTCCCACCGCCGTTTTCCTGAAGTTCCCGGTGTATTTCATACAGGTTAAATTCGGAATGATCCAAGATGAGTAACGTTTTAGGATGAAACGAAAAAAGCTGCTTGGTGAGCTCACTTCCGATTGATCCACCCGCTCCGGTGATGAGAATCGTTTTCCCCGGAATAATCTTTTTAAGATCCGAGAGATCGATCTCTTTCCGTTTCCGCCTTAGCAGGTCATTGAGATCAATATCACGAACGATCTCGGCTTGGTGCTTTTCGGAAGTGGCATCCAAGTTCATGATTCGCGGTTTGATGCCGTGCCGTCGTGAAATTCCGGAAATCTTTAAGAGTAATTCAGAGGAGGGATGGCTAATGGCGACGACAATCTCGCGGGTTCCCGTGGTTTCGAGGACTTTATCCAGATCTTCGATACCGCCCAGTACCCTAAGGCCTCCGACGGAACGGCCCGATTTCTCTGGATCGTCATCGATAAAACCCAGTGGTTGGTATCCTAGCCGTGTGTCCATTTCAAGGCGATAGGCCATCCCGCTGCCGTTTCGACCGGCCCCGTATATCAGGGTGGGTCTGCCGTTCTTTTTGAGTCGAGCACGCAAAGGGTACTCATAGGCCTGGCGTCGGATAAGTCGGACCGCAATCAGGGACATGGAAAGAACAAAAAACTGAATGAGGTAAAATCGGCTATACAAACCGACGTAAAAGTAGCGAGTAATCAGCATCATTTGAATGAATGAAGAGATAAAAACCGCTTTGATTAGTAGGACTGCGTCGTTAAATGACGTGTACCGCCAAATAATGTCGTAAACGCCGGTCAGGGTGAACGTAATGAGTCGGATTGCGATTAAGAGGGGCAAGAACTTGAGCACAAGAAGACAGGAAGGGCCGTAGTCGCTCCACCCCAATCGTAGATATAGCGAGATAAAGGTGCAGCCAATGATCAATACCACATCGGGCAAGACGTGCTTAGGTCTTAGCCGTTTTAGCCGGTTCAGATTACGGTTCAGATAGGTTCTAACGGATTCTAAACACACCTCAATCATAGATAAATATTTCTGAACCTTTATAAAATTGAGATCGCCGTTGTGAGGCGGAATAAGATATCGGAAAATCGTACCTATGACTTAGCGACGGGTCAAATGTAAGTGCGTCATAGAAACATATGAAAGAGATCGGAAAAAACGCATTTTCCGGTCGCAAAAAAGCTGGCTAATCTAGCAACTCTGGCGGGTCAAGTGAGGGGCGCGTTCCGTGTAACCACTTAAGTTGCCCGTGGGTAGAACTTAATCGGTACCAACAAAGCTAGCATGAAATCGATCTCAATTTCGCTCAGCCTTTTTGTGTACTGACGGTTGGAAACATTAAAATAGGAAATATCGTTTTTCATCTCGGATGGCCATTCTCGGACGATTTCAATCTTTCCCTCGACCGACTGCTTCTTAGAAAATTCGGCAAGCTTGGCGAGCATCTTTTCGTACTTGGTATTGACCGTAACCTCATCATATTGAGGCCCTACTTTATCGGTAATATCTTTGGCCGGAGTTCCCGCATAGGTTCGGTTGGGCTGCATATCTTTAGTGACCACAGATCCCAGCATGGCCATACTTTTCGCGCCGGCCCGTATCGGTGACACTAGGCAATGCCCGACGAACCAAACATCATCTTCGACCACCATTGGCTTGGTTCCTTCCCAACGGCACCCCTGAAGGACGTCTCCAAATCTGATATGTGTCCAAAGCTGTGAGTGAGCCCCAATACCCACCCCATTTCCCAAAGTGAGGCAATCGGTAGCGTCCAAAATAACGCCAGAACCAATCCAGCAGCACATTCCGATCTCGCAATCTTTCTTACCCTTGATCTGGGTCCCCTCGCGGATCATGGTGTAGTCGCCGATGTGCACCTTGGGGCCGGTGATGACCACATTGTCACCGATGAAAGCCCCATCCCCGATTTTGAAATCATCGACTTCGATGGTTACATTTTTACCGATTCTGACGCGTTTTTTGTTTTCTACATTCATTGGAATTTTCCGATAAAAAGATGCAGGTATCTTCTCGCATCGCGCCCTGTTTTGTAAAGGTAGCGGGTGATAGCGTCCAATGTCACGTTTGGACACTAAGTTGCCACTCTCCACTTGCGCCCAAACGGCTAAAGGTCATATGCACGTGCGTTGCCAAATGTAAGTGCGTCATAAAAACATATGAAAGAGATCGGAAAAAAGCATTTCCTCGCTGGATTAGGTGTTGTCTGTTTATCAACATGAGGATGTTCGGTACTCTTCTTTACAGTTTCTCTGTAGCTGTGTAATTTTAGACAACGATTATCAATTCAATCTTAATTAGTGTCTCAATACGGCTAAATTTCGTAGGGGAGGGGTAGTGACTGAAAATAAGACCGCTCGAACCATTCCATTTTTTAATTATCCGGCGCAATTTATACGGCAAGAAGAAGAGATTCTGGGAGTGATGCGCGATGTAATGCGTCGCGGGGCATTCATTCTTCAAAAGGATCTCGAGGAATTCGAAAAAAATTTAGCGAAGTTTATTAATGTAAAATATGCGTTTGGCGTCGCGGATGGCTCGAATGCGATAACCATCGCGCTCATAGCGGCGGGTATCAAGGCGGGCGACGAAGTCATCGTTCCGTCACACACGTTTATCGCTTCTCCGTCCGCGGTTCACTGGGTTGGCGCCACTCCCGTTTTGGTAGATTGTGGCAAAGATCATATGATTGACCCCAAGAGTGTTGAGGCTGCGATCACGTCGAAGACCAAAGCGATTATGCCGGTACAGTTAAATGGTCGGACGGCGGATATGGCGAGCCTGCAGGAAATCGCCGATCGGCACGGCCTGCTTATTATCGAAGACGCGGCTCAGGCCTTAGGTTCGCGATTCGGCAATCGGTTCGCAGGGACGTTCGGTATAGCGGGCACCTTCAGTTTTTATCCGGCAAAGCTTCTCGGGTGTTATGGAGACGGCGGCGGGATTGTGACTAACGACGATAAAGTCGCCGCTCAGATAACGATGTTGCGAGATCATGGTCGGGATCCCGAAGGACAGATTCGACGCTGGGGATTTAACAGCAGACTCGACAATCTCCAAGCGGCCGTATTGAATTTCAAGCTAAAGTCATTCGAACAAGAGGTCGTCTATCGAAGGCGTTTAGCGCAAGTTTACCAGGATCAGCTGGCGGGCGTTACGCAGATGCTGCTGCCGCCGCCCCCTTGTTCGGATGGTAAGCATTTCGATGTTTATCAAAACTATGAAGTAGAAGCCCAGGATCGGGATGCGTTGCGAGAGCATCTTGCGAATCGTGGAGTTAAAACCATCATACAATGGAGCGGCACCCCGGTTCATCAGTTTGAAGCGCTAGGGTTTACCGTAAAACCTCCTTATACGGAACAGATGTTCACGAAGTGTTTCCTCCTTCCGATGAATACGACGGTAACCGAAGATGAGGTGATTTATATCTGCGAGCAGATCCGTGACTTCTACCAGGCGCGGAGGTAGGAGGATGACCTTTCATTTTCCTACGTTGGGCGATCTGGCCAATTCAGAAAAGTATGGCGAACCCATCGCGACGCATGGGGTGCCTTCTGATCGGTTATTGCGGCAGCTCGAAATGATGATGCTCATCCGAGTCACCGAAGAGGTAATTGCGGAAGGCGTCACCGCTGGGATTATCCATTGCCCGTGTCATCTTGCCATTGGCCAAGAGGCTGTCGCGGTAGGGGTGTCTGAGAACCTCACCCATACGGATCGAGTATTCGGCGGGCATCGTTCGCACTCCCACTATTTGGCGCAGGGGGGCGCCCTGTATGGTCTTCTGGCCGAGGTGCTGGGTAAGGAATCCGGCTGCTCTAAAGGGATGGGCGGATCGATGCACCTCTACGATAAAGCGAGTGGCTTTATGGGGTCCGTCCCGATCGTGGCGGCGACAGTCCCTTTAGCAGTCGGTGCCGGTCTTGCGGCGAAAAAGGATAATCGGGGGGCCGTGGCTGTGACTTACTTCGGCGACGGGGCGGCGGAAGAGGGAGTGGTTCATGAGTCGATGAACTTTGCGGCGGCTTTCAAGCTTCCTGTTCTCTTTGTTTGTGAAAACAATCTTTTTTCTTCTCATCTCCATATTGATCTCCGTCAGCCTTCTAACTCGGTGGCGCGCTTCGCGGCTGCGCACGAAATTCCCTATCAGGTTGTGGACGGAAACGATGTTGTCGCCGTCAGTGAGGCGACCGAGCGTCTGGTAAAGCGAGCACGGGACGGCGAAGGCCCGGGTTTCCTAGAGGCGGTGACTTATCGTTGGAGGGGGCATGTTGGCCCCCGAGAGGACATTGATGTCGGAGTCCAACGAAAATCGGACCTGCCGCTATGGAAACGTCGAGATCCCATCCGACGCTTGGCGGAGTCGCTGGAGACTTTAGGCGCCGTAGATGCTGATTGGCTAGAGCGTCGGTGGAGCGCGATTCGTGCAAAGGTAACATCGGTTTGGGAAGAGGCAATTCTAGCACCATACCCTCAATCCTCGGCAACCCTCTCTCGTGTCTATGCGAATGGCCAACTCACCGGGGGAATTCAGGCATGAAACAGACCGAGACGATCTCATACTGCGCCGCCATTCTTGAGGGGTTCACTTATCTTTTGGAAAAACATCCCGACGTATTCGTGATTGGTCAGGGGCTTTGGAGCCCTTGGTACGTCGGAAGTACGATGAAAGACCTTGATATTCGATTCGGGAGAGACCGCATTATGGACACTCCTGTTTCCGAAGATGCGACGACAGCGATTGCTGCGGGGGCCTCTCTTTGCGGTTATCGAGCGATCATGGTGCATCCGCGTGTCGACTTTATGGTGTTAGCGGCCAATGCGTTGGTGAACCAAATCGCGAAATGGTCTCACATGCTGGGCGGGCAATCACATCCCAAAGTGACGATTCGTGCGATCGTAAATCGGGGAGGGGAGCAGGGGGCGCAACATTCGCAGGCGCTGCATTCTTGGTTCGCCCATATTCCAGGCCTCAGAGTGGTGATGCCTGCGACCGCGCTGGACGCCCGAGACCTTTTAATTGCGAGCGTTCTTTGTGATGACCCGGTCCTTTATATCGACGATCGCTGGTGTTACGAAGTCGAAGAGCCCATTTCTGCCATTGACGTGACTCCTTTGGAATTACAAGGGCCAAAAGTGTTGAGAAAAGGCGAGGACGTGACGCTGGTGGGAAGCAGCTTTTCCACGCAGCTTTGCCTGAAGGCAGCTGGCGAGCTACTCTCACACGGGATTTCAGCGGAAGTGATCGATTTGAGGGTGCTCAATCCCATTCGTTATGAAGTGATTCGGGAGTCGGTGAAAAAGACCGGCCGTCTTTGTGTGGTTGATGGAAGCTGGCGCAATTGCGGAATGGCGGGTGAGATTATCGCGGGAGTATTGGAATCCGTTCATCCTTCCATCCTGCTTGATAGCCCTCGGCGGATTACCCTTCCGGAAGCGCCCGCGCCTTCTAGTAAGGCGTTAGAAGCGGAATACTATCCTTCGGTCGGTCACATCTTGAACGAGGTTCTACCGTGGTTCCGACCTAGTAAAAGTTCCGAGATCTACAGTGAAAAGGGAAATTCTCATGAAACGTATCTTTGATATCTCGATTGCCATCTTGGTTCTGGTGCTTTCGTCTCCGATTCTTTTGCCAATTCTTTTTCTCACTTATTGGAGCGACAAGCACTCGCCTTTCTATTTCGGCGTCCGTGTGGGAAAGGGGGAACATCCCTTTAAGATGATGAAAATTAGATCGATGGTGGTCAACGCGGATAAGACTGGGGTCGATTCGACTTCCTCGAGCGATCCCCGAATCACGCCGGTGGGGCACATTGTGCGGCGCTACAAATTGGATGAGTTGCCCCAACTGATAAACGTCATTAGAGGCGACATGAGCC
>JBBQIT010000083.1:0-10866 GCA_038325205.1 Bdellovibrionota bacterium | reverse complement strand
AGACGAGTATCTCGATAGCTGGTGGAAAGATTCTGATCTCAAAGCCTTTGTTATTCCGAGAGAGCAATACGAGGCAAAAGACCGTTCAAATTTCGAAGTGTATTTGGTAAACGCTGATTCCTTATTTCTCCCGGACAAAGGATTCGAAACGAGGTTCGCGCCTTCCCCCACCGGAATCGGGCACTTGGATCACATGCGCAAGATCTCGCTGAGTTATAAAAGCGCAGGAAAGGAAGCGAATCGTTTCAAAAACCTCCAGACTGCTCTCATTAATCACATCAGAGAGAGAAATCGAAGATTTGAGAAAATAGGTAAAATGATCACTAGGCCGATGGACGGCGGTCTTTTGGAAGTCTGCCGCCAAGCGATCGTAAATCAATTTCTGACGGGAACTCATCGACTGTGGTTCGGTTACTAAAAGGCGCCTATCTAGTGGGGGAAACGTTCAAAGATTGAGTTAATCGCCTGACGATCATCCTCGGTAAGGTGAAAATAAGTCGCGCTGAACATCGCACTATCTGGTTGAACCGGGGTGCTATGGGCCGGGTCGCAATACTTCACATTGGGCTTCCAAGTATCACAAAGTCCGAACGCGTGCCCAATCTCATGGAAAAGATCCGAATAGGTATTATAAAACATCTCTTGTTTCAGAACCCCACGCCTTACCGCAAACTGCAGAGTATTACTTTGCAGCACTTGGGTGAGTTCACTCGTTAAATCAGCGATACCTTGTCCCGGGGCGACCCAGTCTTTTAGATCTTTCCAAGAATAGCCCTGGGGAGACAGATAGTCCGATACGACTCGCACCAAGCCCCAATAAATGTCTTTGGTTTCATTCACCCGCGGTTGAAAAAAAGCGGCTTTGCCTTTTTCGTTCGCACTACCCTTTTCCATTCGGACAATGAGATCCATTTTTCCGACTTGGCAGCTTGTCCGTGTAATCTTTGTGTCGGCGACTTCCGGTGTCGGGACTGCCGCTAACCACGATTTAAGTACACTCTCCACCTGAACTTCGATCGAAGGCTCAGAGAATCGCGCCTGTTCGTCAGGTGAAATGAGAACACAGTAACGGATTTCGTGATGATTTCGGACAGCGTTGAAAAGATACGCCGGCTTCATCGACCCTTCGAGATCTTGGATATGCCCCCAAGCAAAAAGGCGGCTGGTATAAAATATCAGCAGAAAAATATAAGACTTCATTTTAGAGAGATTTTCTCTCGTACTGCGAAATGTCGTACTTCCACACTGGCAATCCACAAAACTTATCGCCTTCAGGGCAATAAGGTTTCACGCCGGCGTTCAGTCTTACGTAGCAGGGTGCTCGCAAGTGCTCTCCGATTTGTGGGAAGACTTTCTTCACTTGTTCGATCTCGTCGATAGTCGCCCTGAAAATCTCTTCTTGAGCGTTGTAGCAAGAACGAAGTTTCCATTTGTGCTGAAGGGATTGTAGATCGCCGGTGGAAATCATTCGAATACTGGCGGAATTGGGGAGGAGATAGAATGCACTCTCTTCTGAAACCCCCATATCCAAGAGTTGGTTAATCGCCTTGTAGCTCGTTTCCATGCTCTTGTGATAAATCTGTTGGCCTTCTTCAGACTGAGTAATTCCAAACGGCGTGATGTAATCAGGCTCGCCAGTGTAGTGAAAATATAGTTCCGGGCGACTCGCCGGTACCGTGCGATGCCTTTGATCTTGAGAGTCGGCCGTGTGACTAATCTTTTTCTGAAAAGTGAATTGCACGTGATGCAGAATCTGACTCAACTTATCCAGATTCCCTACATTTAAAGTATCCGCCAGAATGGGATTGTTCTTTGGGCTTAGCAACAAATCGAGGGCTGTCGCATCCGAGAGGTCCTTTTTAGTTCTGGCCAAGCTCACTCTTAAAGAGCGGGCTAAAAGTTCCTCCGCGCCCGAAGAGTAATTAATAAGCTTGGAAACTCGACCTTCCAATTCAGCGTCGAATTCGTCAGCAAATACTTTTCTATCAGCGCGAGAGATTTTCGCCGCCGACTCCCGCACCTTATACTCCAAAGTATTTTCGAGAGGGGTGGCGTCTTCGATCTCTTTTTCAAACAGCGGATCTACTTCGCGAACGCATTGAAGCATTTTCTCAACGAGAACTCTCTGCTCTTTCGGAGTTTCAAAGAAATCGACTAACTTTGCGTATCGTAAAAGCGTGAGCGCGCTGATCGTATGATAAAGGTAAGCCGTAGTTCCTACGCCTAAGGCATAACGAGCAACTTCAAAGGAACGCTTATTGATCGCGCCATCCCACTTTTGAGGATCTTTGCCACGTGCTTTGAAACGCTCGTAATAATCTTTAGAGAGCGGGATCTTCAAAAGTTCGATCAAACGCTCGTAATCCGACATCTGCTGATCGACCGTTTCGGTGTAGAGCTTAGTCGCCGCTTCGTTCATCTCGGGCAATAAGTAATTGCCACGTTTTACTCTGACGTAGCGCTGACTCACTTGTTCGGAGTTATAAAAAGGGTGGCTGTGAAGAAAGCTCCACAAGCATTGTCTAGAAATGCCCGTGATCGAAAAAACAAAGTGCGCATGCTGGCGGGTAGTTAAATGACCTGCAAGTCTGGTAGAAGAAGCGATTCGGTCTCGGATGCCTATTGCCTTTTCATCTTTAGAAACTTCATTCGGATAGATAACCCCTTTGCCAGAGTAGCAAGTACGGGCGGAAGCGACAGCGACCTCATAAGGATCGGCAATCGACCCTACGAGAGAAACCTCCATGTCTTCTATTCTACGAAAACTTTCCAAAACGGCCTCACAGCGTCTAACTTTGCTTTGACGAAACTCTTAAACTAACCCCGGAGCTTAGCCCAAGCTGGGTGAGAATACGTATAAAATCTTCCGTTGTCAGCCATCACTCTTTGTCTTTGTCATGGCTGGTATCTCTATCCCGCTCTCTCGGATGCGCTTTGTCGTAGGAAGCTTTTAGCCTGCTCACGTCGACATGCGTATATTTTTGAGTGGTAACTAGCGAGCGGTGTCCCAATAACTCTTGGATTTCTCTTAACCCTGCTCCTCCGGCCAATAGATGCGTAGCGCAGGAGTGACGAAGGGTATGGGGGCTAACCTTCACCCCATCCCGGCCCAACGAATTCACCGCAATTTCGCGAAGATTGCGCTGAATTGTGCGGACAGTGACCCGTTCGCCATCGCGATTGAGAAAAAGAGGGGTCTCGGGGCCGTAATTTTGGGAAGGCGGCATGGATTCGAGATAGTCACGAAGCGCTGTCTGACAGTGCTGGCCCATAGGAACGGCGCGTTCCTTATTACCCTTCCCAATCACCCTTATAATTCCGGCTTTAAAATCGACGCTCGAGTGATTGAGCCCAATAAGTTCGGAGATACGGATCCCCGTGGAATAGAGAAGTTCCACTACAGCGCGGCTTCTTTTTTCTCGAAGCGAATTATTGGGGATGCTATCGATAAGCTGCACTACCTGCTCCGGCTTTAGCACATCCGGCAACTTTTCTTCCGGGCGTGGGAGCGAGATCAGTTTCGCGACATTTTTTTCCAGGTAGCCTTCGCGGTGGAGATACTTAAAAAAACTTTTGATTACGGAAAGACGCCGAGACACCGTGCTGCGTTCGTAAGTCTCCATTTCGGAAGCAAGAAACTCTCTTAAGAGTTTAAGACTCGATAGGTCTTGCAGGCCAAAATGAGGGCCGTGCTTTTCGGCGAAGTACTTAAGCCAATGTCTAAGATCTATCTCGTAATTGATAATGGTGTGAGGACTAGCGTCGCGTTCGGTTCTCAGAAACCCTAAAAACTCCTGGGTCAAAGCGGCATAAGAAAGCGGGTTGTTGAGCTCAGAAGTCTTGGCTGATTCATCGATTGTCTTTTCCATAAGCTTCCGCGAGTGTCCTTCGAAACATTACAAAAGGCAATTGCTGGACGGCTTGACGGGCTTTCTGGAAGGGCTCATTCACCCCACGTCGTAGTCAGGGATATCCGTATCGATTTCCTCATCCTCTTCCCCAACCCAATCGTCAAAAGGACTAACGCTTTGTTGAAGATTTGAAGGGCCTGGAGAAAGCTTTCGGGGTGAATGGAAGGCGATGCGAGAAGTAAATGAGACGGCGCATAGGAAAGCCGTAAGAGTGACAAGAAGGGAAGCCCACTTCATCTGTTACCTCCACCCAGAAGCATATCTCCATTCATAAAGATCTCATAACGCATCAAATCATAACTTTAAAGCATGGTAAAATATTTGAGATGATGAAACTTAGGCTTTCCCTATTCCTGTTACTTTTCGGCGGTCTTCCCCTTTTGGCTTCTTCTTTACCGGGAGCCATGTCGGAAGCCGACATCGCTCAGTTGGTTCAGGCAATTAGCCAACCCAGTGCTACGAAACTTTTGCGCTCGGCCGAGCCGTATCAAGATTTTTTTCCCGGAATTAAAGTGGGACTTGAAGTCAGCATCCTAATGCCTCAAGACACGAATACTTTGGGGGACGGAACGGGTGCGATTCCAGGCTTTATCCCAGCTCCTCGGATCTATTTGGCGAAGAGCCTTTTTTACAATCTAGAATTCATCTTTAGTTTTATGCCGACGAGCCTCTCCAACATCGTCTCCACGACGGGGGGAATTTTGAAATGGTCTTTCTATAACGAGAAAGAGAGTTTTATTAGCGGAGCTGCTTTTGCGGGATACACGGGAATCTCTGCCCTCAATGGGGCCTACAAAGGAAGAGATCTTGAAGTCGGCGCCTACATTAGTAAGGACTATGTCCGAATTCGTCCTTACCTGGGGCTCGCTATGCTTTTTGCGAACGGGACGATTCCGGCGGTGCTTGCTAAGACGTCAGTGACGACAGTTTCTCAAAACTCACTCCATGCCTTTTTAGGAATGGAGATTCAGTTGCCTATAGAGCTGACTTTTCAGTTAGACCTCGTGAACCTTACGCCTCGAGGCTCTCTGCTCCTTGCCAAAACCTTTTAACCCTCGCCTCGGTGCTCGACGACCCGAATCTTTCATGGTTCTAATACCCCATGAGTGTCCGTCGCACAGCCTTTGCCACGCCTATTAACAACCTTCTGAGCAAGTGGCCCAATCTAACCGCTATCGAAAGAAAGATAGCCCTTACGGCCCTTAGCCGAACCCAAAAAGAAGATCTTTTTTTACGGTTGGATACGCCCGGTCAGTCCGAGATCTTAAAAGGGGTAGATCGGGAAGAAGAACGAACATGGCTTCGCATCTTACCCCCTGACGACGCTGCCGATTTAATCCAAGTACTCCCTAAGACCAGAAAAGAACGAGCCTTGTCCCTACTCGATGAGCAGACCCGCTGGGAAATCACGGCTCTCATGAAGTACGCGGAAGATCGCGCCGGTGGGTTGATGAACTCCCGATTTCCCCGGCTTAGGCCCGACATGATGGTGGAAGAGGCCATCAGCTATTTACGCGCCCAAGCCAGATCTACCGTGGAAACGATCTACTACGCTTACGTATTGGATCCAGGACAGCATCTATTGGGAACGGTATCTTTTCGAGAGCTTTTGATGGCGGCTCAAGAAAAAAAGGTCTCTGAGATCATGCACACCGATGTTCTGGTCATTTCTGAAGAGATGGACCAAGAGAAGATAGCTAGTCTCTTTTCCCAAAACGATCTTTTAGCCATCCCCGTAGTGGACGCCGAAAAGCGAATGAAAGGTATTGTTACCGTCGATGATATCGTTCAAGTGCAACGAGAAATTGCCACCGAATCGATTCAAAAGATCGGAGGTATGGAAGCTTTAGGACAACCGTATTTCACGATGAGCTTTTTTGCGATGCTAAAAAAGCGGGCTGGTTGGCTTGCGCTTCTTTTTTGCGGCGAAATGTTCACGGCAACAGCGATGGGATATTTCCAAATCGAAATCGAACGCGCCGTAGTCTTAGCCCTTTTCATTCCTCTCATTATTAGTAGCGGAGGAAATTCCGGATCTCAGGCTACCACTTTAATTATTCGCTCTATGGCCTTGGGGGAAGTGAAACTCTCGGACTGGGGGAAAGTCCTCATGAAGGAACTAGCCTCCGGAGCTCTGCTTGGAGTAGTGCTTGGATCCATCGGACTAATCCGCATCCTTCTTTGGCCTACTCGCGCTTCGCTTTACGGCGAGCACTACATGCTCATTGCCATTACGGTATCGACCAGTCTCATTGGCATTGTACTTTGGGGAACGACCATTGGTTCGATGCTGCCATTTGTCTTAAGAAAAGTGGGCTTTGATCCTGCGAGCGCTTCGGCTCCTCTCGTCGCTACGTTGGTGGATGTCACGGGCCTCGTCATCTACTTCACTGTCGCTAGTATTGTTCTTAAAGGAACCCTCCTGTAACCTTGGCATAACGGCTGCATAGCTAGCTCTTGGAGAAAAGCGCCTGTAGACCCCTCGTCTATACGGTGTATGGAGATTGGGCTTTATGGACAAAGTTTGGCATCGGCTATTGTTGGTTTCTGGTTTTATGGCAATGCTGGCCATATTCGTTCCCGCCCAAGCTATCGGGGACGATAGAAGTGCCAGCATCCGTAAGCAAGCTCAAGACGAGGTCGAAGCCCTAACCGCTAAATCGAAAAAGAAATTAGCAGACCACAACAACGCCGAAGCGGACGCTTCAGAAGCCCGTAGAAAAAAAGCCGATGACGTTTTAAAGAAAACTGGCCCGCAAGGAAAAGTTGTCCGTCGCTACGAAGCTCCCTCTGAGGAAGCTAAAGCCCGTGCCACGGACATTTCGGAAGAAACCTTGTCGCAAGAATCCAAAGCGTTAAAGACTGAGCTGAACACGCTTTTCAAAGTGTTAAATAATAGGACCGATAAAAAACCTTCCTTCTCGGATGAAAGCCATGTGCTTAAGTTATTCGAAACGCTAAACGCGGCAAAAGACATCTCCACCCTATTTCAAAACACAGAATTTAATCGCGCCACGATTTTACGAAGGCTTCACACCCTCCGCTTACTTGCGGAACGTTACCTAGAGGCCGCCAAAGCCATCGAAAACGTCAGCGAGCTTCCGAAGGAAATGACAATCGATAGCCTCGTGTCGACTCGCGCGAAAGATTTTAAGAGCGATCTTATGACCGATGACTCCAAAGCGAATTTGGAATCGCGCACCCGATTGGAAAACGCCAGAGTTTTTACCGACAAGGAACGTAATACCCTAGAGTGGAAGCACGAGTTGGTGCTGGCCGGTCGAGCAGGTAGAGAATTAACCAGTAAGATAAAAAGCCTCGTGACCGAAGTCGACGGCGAGATTCATGCTCAGCCAAAGACTATCTCCTCCTCACGTGTCTCGAAGTGAAGCGTTAGGTTCTCTTCCTTGTCCCGCTTCGGAAACCTTAGGGGATAAAGTAGGTTCAATCCTCGTCTCAGGGTTAGGAAAAAGTAGAAAAAAGGTGGTTCCCTGCCCCGGAACCGACTCGACCCAGATCTTGCCACCGTGTCGTTCCATAATCCGCGAACATAACGAAAGCCCAATTCCATCGCCTTCGAACTCATCCCGGGTATGAAGACGAGTCAGGGGAACAAAAATCTTATCCAAGTATTGCGCTTCGATGCCAATGCCATTGTCGGAAATAGAAAGAATGTAACCGTTGGGACTAACGCGGCTATCGATAACGATTACAGGGGGAATTCCCCGATGAAATTTCAGAGCGTTAGAAAGAAGGTTTCGGAACACCTGCGGAAGCAGGGTCACATCGGCATGAACCGTGGGAAGCGGCTTCAATTCGAGACGCCCCTCTCGCGAAGCAAAGGAGCTCGCGTAATCGGCCCCCACCTCACTTAACATTAGGTTGAGATCGCAAGTTTCCAATGAAAGGCTCGCGTTGCCCGCCCGACAGAAATTGAGGAGCGAATCCACCAAGTGATGAAGTCGCTTGGCGCTTGAAATAGAAGTATTAATATAGTCGCGCGCTTCGCTGCTCAATTCAGCAGAACATTTCTTACCTAGTAGTTCGAGGTATCCAGAAATCATGCGAATGGGTTCTTTAAGGTCATGAGAGACCGCGTACGCAAACCGCTGAAGATCTGACTGAGCCCGCCCAAGTTCACTACTCAAATGATGTAGTTTTTCTTCTTTCGATTTCATATCGGCAACGTCAAAAGCGATGCCGATGCACCCTTTCAATTTGCCGTCCTCGCTATACCAGGGATGCACCCGCGCCACGAACCATCTTCCCGCCCACTCCACCTCGTAGGAAATCTCTTCCCCTCCAAGGGCCTTAAGATGAGCGACAACGCCCGTATGCTCTCTATCCTCGGTCTGAAAGATATCAAAAAGAGTTTTGCCGCGCAGAACGTCTATAGTAGTTCCAGTTCGCTTTTCAATGAGGGGAGCGTAAGAGTCCGTGATTTTAAGCTCGGTATCCACGGTCCAAATCGTTACGGGGACATTCATGAAGATCCACTCGACAATAGTCTGAACTTCGAGCCCGCCAAACCTTTGAATGCTTGGGTGCGTTTTTGGAGTTACTTTTCGCGAAAGGATTTTACCTATGAAAACCCCCGCCAACAGAGAAAGCCCAACTACCACTAAAAGACTTGAACCGGTCATATCTGCGCACACTTAGCACCACCTAGAGGATTAGACTAGGTTTGTTTCGGGCTTAGTTAACTATGAGAATCCCTGAGCGTAATACGCGTTCTCAGAGGGGAAAATAGCAAATCACCGGGACGAAGGGCACAAAAATGCCCGCTTAGGCACAAGCTCAATCCCGGCTCAGGAGCCATGGCAACGGGTGTTAAGGCTTATTCACTCTAACCATTATGCCAAGACTTAAACCAACCGATCCTATTAGAAGACACTCACCGCGATTTTTTGAATAACCCAACACGGAGGTTGGCATGTTACGCCTTTTTATTTTAGGTCTCCTTCTGCCCTTTACTCTTAGTTTCGCGAATACCAAAGCATCCACGATCCAAACTCAACTCAAAACTTGGAAAGCCCAAGGAGTGAAAGAAGGTTGGACGTTCAAAGTGGGCGATACTCCAATGCTGCACATCCCCGAGCCACTTCGCACGGGTTATGATCCCGAAGTAAACGCGAGAGCCATGGCAAGAGTGGAACACGTCATTCCCCCCATGAACCGTATTCCAGAAAAATGGGATTGGCGGGATCAGAACGCGATCGGTCCGGTTAAGGATCAAGCCTATCCTCAATACTGTGGAAGCTGCTGGGCCTTCGGAACGGTTTCCGTCGTTGAGGCCGTGATCAAGATCGCTACCGGGCGCGATGTAGATATTTCTGAGCAACAACTAGTAAGCTGCAAACCAGATTACGGCTCTTGCTCCGGCGGAAATTTCGCGTTTGGTTTCTACACGCAAAAGGGCGCCGCTTACGAAAGCGATTTTCCTTACAAAGCATCGGATGTCTCCTGCAAGTCGGGACTTCCTGAAAATGAAAAGATCGATAGCTTCGCCTACCTCGGCGAAAAAGGTCGCGGGCCCACGGTCGACGAAATGAAATCGGCTATCTACAACTACGGTCCCATCGCCGTTACCGTTAGCGCCTCAGGCGCTTGGAACGGCTACAAAAGCGGCATCTACAATGCGTGTAATAGCAACTCCATCAACCACATCGTCTCGCTCGTAGGATATGACGACGCCGATCAGGTTTGGATCTTGAGAAACTCTCATGGAACCCAATTCGGAGAGCAAGGTTACATGCGCATCAAATACGTGGGTACCAACGGACATAAGTGCAACAACGTAGGTGATGAAGCGGTGTTCGCTCGCTACAAGCCCTAGTTTCCCAAAAAGGTGCCCGTCGTATTTCAAGCTTGAAAAGTAGGCGTCACATGACCGCTACCAATCAAGCTTGAAATACGACGGGCACCTTTTGCTTTTCTGGAGAAATGTTTATAGATTGCCCTTACTGGGTCATGTAGTGGGGGCATCATGTCATTATCCGATATTTTAAAGGGCTTTAATCCTGAGTTACCGCTCGAGCAAGCGCGGACCATTCCAAAGACATGGTACACAGACCGTGAACTTTACGACCTTGAGTTAAAGGAGGTTTTTGAGGATACCTGGCAAGTCGTAGGACGGTCGGAGCAGTTAAGCGAGCCCGGCCACTACCTCACGGCTACCATCGGAAACGAAGGAGTCATCGTTACGCGAGACAAAGAGGGAAAGCTCAATGCCTTCTCGAATGTCTGCCGACACAAAGCCGCAAAGATAGTGCACGAAGCTTGTGGGAAAAGTAGCTCTATTCAATGCCGCTACCACGGATGGACTTATGACTTAAAAGGACAGCTCAAAGGCACTCCGGAATTTCAAGGCGTTCAAAATTTTGAGAAGCAAGACAATGGTCTCCCCGCATTTGCCGTCGAAACAGTCGGCCCGTTCCTCCTAGTAAATTTGGCTGAAAAGCCAGAATCCCTTGAGGCCGCGACGGGTGAATTTTCTCGCCGTATGGATTTGAATAAACTCTCTCAATTAAAGTGGTCTCGCCGCACGGAGTACGATCTCAACTGCAATTGGAAAGTTTTTGTCGATAATTATTTAGACGGCGGATACCACGTTAATACTATTCACCCAGCCCTGGGTGGTTCTCTCGACTACAGCGAATACAAGATCGAGACCTATGAAGGATCCTGTTTGCAATTTAGCCCGCTGAAAAAGGACGCCTCGACAGATTCTGTGAGCCGGGTGCGCCAAGGGGACGTGGCTTACTATTGGTGGCTTATGCCCAACTTCATGGTGAATATTTATGAAGGCGTGATGGATACCAATCTAGTCTTACCGCTGGGACCAGATAAATGCCGCGTGACCTTCGATTATTATTTCTCCGAAACGACCAAGCCAGAGTTTATAGAAGAAAGCATTCAAGTCGCCCACCAGGTGCAGCTAGAAGACCAGATGGTT
>JBBQIT010000082.1:0-10975 GCA_038325205.1 Bdellovibrionota bacterium | reverse complement strand
TCAAGGCCATTAAACGACGAGCATACGGGTATCGAAACATGCACTACTTCAGGCTTAAGATCATGCAGGTCTGTGGCTATCTCAACTCCCGATATATCGCGACGAGCAATCAGCTACTTACACAAAAATGAGATAGAGCCGCCAAACTGTCTAAAGCGTTGATTTCGCCTGAAACCTAAGCGCACTCTTGAAGAGAACGGCGAAAGCCACTCTGGGAGAATGCATTGGGTTTCAGGCGGTTATTAGGCTCGCTTTCTAGGCTGAAACGGCACGAACGTTGCTTAGATAACTACTTGAAGTATTGTTACCTGAGGATGTTCTTATGAAGCCGTTGATGTGGATACTTGAATTCGCCTTTTTATTGCTGCCAGTCTCTCTGGTTGCCGAAGCAAGTCCCGAAGAAAATCACCCCGCAACTGAATATGTGATGGACGCGTACCGAACCGTAAACTCGGACGCTAGCCACGCCGGTTCCAATAACACGGAAGCGCATCCCATTATTTCTGACGCTAAAGCGTCCACGCGACAAGCGACAGTGCAAGGGCGCTTGATTGAAGGCGGCGTTGAGTGTCCGCTCTTTCAAGCGGATGACGGTAAGAAATTTACTCTGGTGGCGAAGCCAGAGGATATGAAAGACATTAAAGTGGGCGACCGTGTGGAGCTGACTTACTCTCCCGTCTCTCGATCGAATTGCATGCAGGGTGTGACGGTTTCCGAGCTTAAAATTCAAAAAGTAAAATAAGAAATAGCTCGCCCGCCTTCGTGTGCCGGCAGACGAGCTATTTCAAATTTACTTCTTATCTTTATAAATAATGTAGCTAACTTCTTTTCCAACCTGATTGCAGCCGTACTTAATGTTGATGTAGCCTTTCTCTCCCCAGACCTCGCCCCACATATTTCGCGCGATCCAGTATTCGCCCTCGTCGTTCCATCCGACCAAATTGATAATGTGATTTGGCGAATTGCCCCCATCACAGGCGTCGTAGATGCCGCCCTTGTATTTGGTCCACGTATTAGTCACGGCGACAAACGTAATTACCGCTCCGTAACGTAAGATAGCAGTCTTAACGGACTCAATGCTCGGTGCGTCCTTACCCTCTTCATTGGCTAATTTGCCCCAGCCATCCGCTTTGCGAAATACGGGTAGGTCGGTCGGGCAATTGAGTTCCGTCCCGGCATAAGGAAAAGTAGAGTTCAAGGCGATGCCGTGGTTTACCAAGTAGGGGAGGCTGGTATAACCGCCGGCACATCCTTGATTTTGCTCTTTGTCACACGACACTAATTCTTGATCGCTAAGGCTGACGCGGACACCATCTTTAATGAGAATCGCCGTCTCAAAAGCTGTCGTAGCACTGAAAGCGTAGGGCGCTCCGCACATTCTTTCGTTTTTTATGGGAGTGAGTCCCCCCAAGACTTGGCGCCAGTCGTAACTTTTGGGGGTCAGGTCTGCGTGAGCTAAAGGTGAAACCAGAAAAATTAATACACCGAGGTAAAACGTTTTCATAAATTCTCCTTTATACGGTTAATGATCTAAGCGTAGGCCACCTGTCCACGATTCGTAAAACGCTCCTTCTTGAATTGGAGCAGTTCTTGGAGGAAGTACGCTGATCACCAGTCGAATGTTAAGTTCTGAAAAAGAGTTAGCGACGGCACGAAATAGGAATTCATTTTGTCCAACTGCTGTCGCGGGAGCCGTTCCGCTCAAGTCTCCACTTTGCTCGTTAAAATCAAGCCAGCCAGCTCCCGAGAGTTTTTCATAAGTTCTAGGGCTTACTAGCGGAAGGTTTCCATGTTGCAAAATGCCGGCGCGCCAATTCATCTTCATGGGATCTTTGGCGCAGTTCATGGTTTCAAGTCTTACTTCAACATCGCTATAAGCGCTTCCGTTAGTAGCGCGAATAAAGGCCGAAGTAGGGGATGATGTCCCGTCGGCCGGAAGCCCCGTTAGCACCCCCCCAGAGTTTACCGATAACCAAGAAGGCAGACTGACGGGTAGATAGGACAACAGATCTTTTGCAGGATGCGAAGCATAGAGACTTAGGTCGAGAGCAAAAGGAAGACCTGTACAATAGACGCCATCTGCCGCCAGTGGATTTCTGTCCCATACGGGGGATTGATCATGAACACTCGCCATTCCCATGCGAATCATCATTTGATTGTAGGAAAGCTGGTCGTAGGTATCTAGAATCGGAGATGAGATAAGCGCTGTTAACAACTGCACGTTCACAGAAGTCTTCTGGCCTCGTGCGATAGCGTCTTCGTAAACGATCTCATGCACGATCATCGCCGTCTGGCGGTCAGGGTCGAGTTGTTTCCATAGTTTGTCGTTGATGAGAAACTGCACCTCGCCATTCAAGAGAGGCTTGTTTTGAATAATGAGTTGTTCGAGGTGGCAACCTTTGATCTCGGGTAGATCTCCGTAGTCTCGGGTGTCAGGGAGAGAAACTTCGTCGACGAATTTGGCTCTTTCCGAGAACCGCGACACTTCTCGTTGGTAAAAATCGGTCCGCGTTTGATCAAGGCGGCGCAGACGCGTTAATGCGAATGCCAACTTCTGGTCGACCGTTTTGGAGTTTGTCCCGAAATCAAATTTGTAGTCTTGAGTGAGTTTATATTTTGCACGGTAGAAATCTAAAAGGTCGATAGCAGGTAGCCCCGAAGACTTCTCACAAACTACGATAACTCCGCCGTTTCCTACTTCGTATCCATCTAAATGGGGAGCGTTCGACGAGGGACCAGAACAACCCACGACGAGGATAATTCCGATGAGAAAAAGGATTCTAGCCACGAGATTTCTCCGGTTGGGTCAAAGGCATTAGAAGGATGCTCAAGTTGTACACTTCCGTCTTAGAACCATTTTCGAGAAGCTTTGCCATTTGGCGTCGGAAACGAAGGATAATTTTTTTGGCGAGTACCAATCGCGTGGGATCGATAGCCATCGTGATGGCACTGATGTCGCGCTCTTCGACCGCGCGGGTTTCTATTGTCTCTGCCGCGCGGGCTAGGTTCTGCTTGTGAAAACGTCTTAAGGCGGAGGAAGGAATATCGTGCGTGGTGGTTAGGTTTCCAGCGGGAATATAAGTCGACCCTTTTGGCTCGATAAGCCCCAGCCTCAAACACCGATCGAGCGCTAACCTGACTTCAACGACTGAGATTCCCAAGCGCTTCGCTATCCACTGGGGATCTCCTTGGCTTTGCTCGGTTTCGAAGAGCGCCATGATCGCAAAGTGGTACCACTCGGCGATGACGTTAAAACGGTCTTCGGAAAGTTGCCGGTAGTCGTTAGGAACCTTTTCTTTGGCTCCCATTTTTTTGCTGAGCAGGTCTGATGACCGCTCTCTGTGAACGATCTCCAAGAAACGGGTGCGATCTTCGGCCGAAAGATTTAGCCGGTCCGCCAGTCGCAGCGCCAATTTCAGCGTGACTGGCCGTTTTTCGGAAAGTAGTTCCGATAGCGATCCGGAAGTGAGATGCAGTTGTCTGGCAAACGCCCTCAGCGAATAGCTGTGGTTTTTAGTTTTTCGGGAAAGATATTCGTGTCTCAACCAAGCGACGGAGCTTAAAAATCTTTTTGGTGGGCGCTGTCTTAATTGGGACGTCGAATGAGATGACGTCGTTTCTCCCTCTCTACCCATAAGTTCCCCCAGATTAGTAAATATCCCATGGGAAGAGGGTGATGTCGATCAGGGCTGGAGCAAAGTGCTCCAAAACTAAAAGGAGCGGTGCTGCCTCCTGTCATCGCGAATCTCATAGGTCGAGACCCAACCAAAAAGAACAAGAGACTTAGATCTAGGTAATAAAGCTAGAGCTAACGCTAACGCTAACGCTAGGGTCGAAGGCGCCTTTTCCCCGCGTTAGCTCTAGCTTTATTACCTATGCCTAGGGTTTGTGTTTGGGGCGAATAAGTGCTTCACCCTATCGGATTCGCAATGACAGGAAAAAGAGGAAATATAAAAAGCTGACGATCGGACTTGAACCGACGACCTGCTCATTACGAATGAGCTGCTCTACCGACTGAGCTACGTCAGCGAAAGAATACAAATAATTAGCTGAGAGCCCACGGTTTGTCGAGTCGATTTAGGCGACTTCGGAGGCGGGGCGTTTGGCTCCGGTAGCCCGTTTGGAGAGGACTTTATCGACCAAATAGAGGGGGCGTTGCTTCACTTCATCGTAGATTCGGGCGATGTACTCGCCAATGATGCCTAGGCAAAGTAGCTGTAATCCGCTGCCAAATGCCATGGCGGTCATCATGGAGGCCCAGCCGGGGATGGCTTTATCGGTAAAAATACGGATACAGACGAAAATGATGCCGGCCACGAGGGAGCCCCCGGCGGCAAGGAGTCCTAAAAAAGAAACCATCTTTACCGGGGCGCTAGAAAAGCTGACTAAGGCAGTAAGCGCTAAATTAATAAGGCCGGCGAGTCCTACCCGTGATTTTCCATGGGCCCGAGCGCCTCTATCGATCTCAACGGGGGTTATCTCTCCAGAGCTAAAGCTGACCAGCCCTGGGAAATACCGATTGCGCTCTTTCAACTGCCGCATCCGGTTCACGACCGTTTTATCGAGCAAGCAGTGGGTTCCGAAATTGATAGGGGGAAGCGAGCGAGCCGATTGATGGAGCAGAAAATAAAACGCCTTAAAGAGGAGCGTATTCTTTTCTTTACGCTGGCCACGTTCCGCCACGACCGTTTTTTTCCCTTTTTGCCATTGAATAAACATCTCCCAAAGCGCTTCGGGAGCGTCTTGCATATCAGCGTCCATGAAAACGGCGATATCCCCTTCAAAGTGATCTAGTCCCGCGGAAAGGGCAGAGGAGTGCCCAAAGTTGTGAACCAGCTGCACGACTCTGATATCTGTGCGCTCCCGATATAGCCGGTATAACAACTCCGATGACCCGTCGTGAGACCCGTCATCGATAAAAAGGTAACTAATCGAAGCGTGTGCTTTAAGCTCTTGCCCTACCATATCCATCTGCTTGAGCAGTGGCTGGATATTTTGAACCTCGTTGAAAACGGGAAGCACTATCTCAATATGTGGTTTTGGAGTGGTTTTCATATTTTTCGTGCCAGTACCATGAGCGAAGTGCCGAAAGGAGGAGAGATCACTTTCGACATCTGCCATTCCATTTTAGAAAACTGTTTCAATAAAGCATTTGTCGGCGCCATCACCGGTTCAAACTCCATGGCATTTTCGGCTTTGGTCTTTCGAAATTTTCTAAAAATCCCAATGGGGGTGAGGAAAGACCAAAAATAACTCAGACGGACCATTTCGAATCCGGACTCGGTAACCGTCTTTAGTAAACTTTTTGCCGTGTAACGGCGAAAGTGGCCCAAATGTCTGTCCCAATCACTGAATAGCCAGGGAAGGGCCGGGACTGAGAGGATGACTTCACCCTTGGGCTTCATCTGCTTTCCCAGCCTTGTTAAAAAATGTGAGTCGTCGGGCAAATGTTCGATGACATCCATGCACGTCACAAGAGACGGGGACCAAGGAAGCATAAAGTCTGTACTTAAATCCAAACGATGAATCTCGACATTAGGAACCAAGCTTGCGATCTTTAGGAGCGCTTCGTCTCCGTCGATCAAAGCCGCCCGGCTTGCGGGCACGTTCTTTAAAAAGGATTTTGCGAACCCGCCCGTGCCGCAGCCAATGTCCATGTAATCGGTGTGGGAAATATTTCCCAGGCCTGCCATTTGGGTGGCCCAAAACACGCGACCTTCAAACCACCAATAGCCATTTTCGATCGTTTTCAGAGCTTCAATATGGCTCTGAGGCAAGCGATTGCTTTGTGCTGAAGCTGGGTAGTTCATGGGTCTTTCGTAAGAAGGCAGGTGTTCTTCCATTCTAAACCCTATGGTGAGAAACCAAAACCCCGTTGAATGACTCAACGAGTTATCTATTATTCTTGGCTGGTAATGACGCGGGAGTAAATAACGCCGCCCGAAATGCGCGTTTTCATCTCATCGCCCTCTTTAACATCCGAGGGGCTGCGAATAATGGAACCGTCGAGCTTCTGCGAGAGCGAGTAACCCCGCCCGATGACTTGAAGGGGGGAAAGCGAATTAAGCATCTGCATCGCACTTTCCACCCGAGTGCGGGAAACGGTTACTCGGTTTTTCATAGCGCTGCAAACTCGCGTGTACATCACGACAATACTTTCGTGAAGCTTTCGCATCCGCTGTCTGGGGTCGACCAAGCGTTGGGCCAAATGGCTCAAATGAAGCCGCCATTGTTCTAAATGACTGGCGAGTATGCGATTCAAACGCTGCGATTGGTATCCGACCAACTGGATGAGGTCATCTTTTCTGGGAATGACCATCTCGGCAGCCGCTGAAGGCGTTGGAGCTCTCACGTCGGATACAAAATCGGCGATAGTAGTATCGATTTCATGGCCCACCGCCGAAATGATAGGGATCGGACACCGAAAAATCGCTCGAGCGATGGCTTCTTCATTGAAACACCACAAATCTTCGATCGAGCCTCCGCCCCGCCCAACGATAAGCACATCAAATGCCCTTTCGGGCTTTTCCAGGTTCCATCGTTCTGCTAACTCTAGCGCTCGGCATATTTCTGGGACCGCTTTCTCTCCCTGAACGCTCGCCGGAATAATGACGACATCGCGGTTGGGGAAACGCCGGACCAAAACTTTTAAAATATCTTTTACCGCAGCTCCGGTCGCCGAGGTGACGATGCCGATTCGACGGGGAAGATAGGGCAGCGGTTTTTTGAATTTGGGATCAAAAAGCCCTTCTTTTAATAATTTCTGTTTGAGCTGTTCGAACGCCAGTTGAAGCGCCCCCACTCCGACGGGCTCTAAGGTGTCGCAATCCACTTGATACTCACCACGGGCCTCATAGACCGTTATCTTGCCGTGGAGGAGGACCTCCATGCCGTCTTTGAGTTCAAATTTTATTTTGGAGAGCTGACTTCGAAACATGATGGCCCGCATTTGCGCGGTAGCATCCTTCAAAATGAAGTACGCATGCCCCGAGGGAGCGCGTTTGAAGTTACTAATTTCGCCTTTGATCCAAACATCAAAAAAACTGTTTTCAATATGGCCACGGATTCGGCGAGTAAGGGCCGACACCGAGGGAACCTGAGAGCGCCAATCAGCCGGCTTCTCCGGGACGACCTCGGGAACAAGGTCGGATAGAAAGTCTAGTTGCTCGGGAGAGGCTCCCTTTTCTCTTTCTATGGTTCTTTCCGACATGGGCGCATTATTCTTTCGAATTTCTAAAAAGGCAAATTATGCTGAAAATGGCCTGGGAAGCGGGTCTAGAAAGGTCTCATGATCACTAAAATGACGATAATGATCATTAAAAGGGTCGGGACCTCGTTCATGACGCGGAAAAATTTGTGGCTTTGGGTGACCGTCCCCTCGTTGAATTGCCGAACGAGCCGTCCCGCGTAGTGGGTGATGCCTAACATAAAGAGCACGAAAAATAGCTTCGCGTGCATCCAGTGCTCTTGGAGCAGGACTGGATTCAACAGGAGCATGACGACGCCCATCCCTAAAGCGACCAAAGCGGCCGGCAGCGTGATGATGCGAAAGAGCTTTCGTTCCATGATTTTGAAACGCTCTTTCACGACATTTTCAGTTTCCGCAGCGTGATAGACGTATAACCGGAAGAGGTAGAGAAGGCCCGCCATCCAAGAGATCACCGCGATGATATGAAGTGAAAGAATGAACCTATAAAAGGGGAACATCACTAAACCCTTGGTTTCTAGGCCCTCGGGATTGAAGTTTCTGCTTTAGGAACTCCACTTCATAGCGCCTAGTCGGCTGAGACTCCATGGTCTCAGTTACCTTCTGGAACGCATGTATCACGGTCGCGTGGTCTCGGCCAAAGGCTTTTCCAATCTCCTCCAACGGAAGCAGAGTGTAGTGCCGCGCCAAGTACATGGCGACCTGTCTCGCCCAGACCGTGCTGCTCTTGCGGGATTTCGAAACGAACTCAGACCTTGAGATGGCGTAGTTGTGTTCGACGAGCCCGATGATTTCGTCCATCGTGATCGCTTCCCTTTTGGCCTCGACCGCCCAGCCTTCTCGGGCTAGGAAATCGTTGTCCAAGGATTTGTTTTCGATCTTGGCTTGGAGATGAACCCGAAGCAGGGTGCCGATAAGCTCACGAATGTCCTTTTGGCCTTTGTCGGCCAAAGAGTTCAAGATCGCAGGCTCAACGATCATCCGATTGTGTTCGGCCATCTTATTTAGGATCTGAACGCGCTCCTCAAAAGTCGGGAATTTCACTTCGGCGACGACGCCGGAGAGAATGCGCGACTTCAAAGTATCAATGAAATCTTCATAACGCTGCGGCGAGATGCTGCTTGTGAAAACAACTTTGCCGCCGCGTCCAATGATCTCATTGAAGATATGGAGCAGCTCTTCTTGAGTCCGCATCTTTCTGCTGAGACCGGGGAGGTCGTCAAACAAAAGGATATCAGTCTCTTCGCGGTATTTTCGCTTGAAGGCGAGGGAGGTATCACTCTTGAACGACTGCACCATTTCTGCCGTGAAAGGCTCAGCACTGGTGTAGCGGATCCGGAGTGCGGGGTTAATAGCGTTCAGGCGTTTTGAGATCTCAGAAAGAAGGTGCGTCTTCCCCATCCCCACCCCAGCTTGAATGATGAGGGGATTGAGAGGAACGCTACCTTCTATTAAGAGTTGAACACACTGATACGCGACATGACAAAAACCTAATTCGAAATAAGGGTGAGTAAATTGCGGAACGTTCGGCGTGAGATGCCTGGGCTCGGCGCTCTCGCTTTCTTGCGCAGACCCCTGACCACTACGGCTATCAACGATTCTGAGTGCCGGACGGCCCATGGGTTGAGGCGCATTGGAAAGCGACGCCTCCAAATTTTCGTCCATGACTAGGACTTCAAACTCCAGCTGAAGTTCGCTTCCACATTGTTTGTGAATGGCTTGTTTGAGTTCGCGCGTGTAGTGGCTCTTTAACCACTCTTCGTGGAATCGACTGGGCACACCGACAACCACAGACGTGTCGTCATAGCGGACGAGTGTCAAAGGTTTGAACCAATTCTGGAACTGCGTTTGTGGCAGCGAGTCCCGAATCGCGTTTATGGTGGCATTCCAATCAAGCTGGGGCATACAATACAAAAACTTCTTTATAGCGAGTTTTGGCCCACCGGCGCAAAGCGGTCCTGATCGGAATTCCTAGCTATCGCAGCACGAACGATCCACAGAACTAAGCTGTTGAACCTACATCACTTAATACGGGGCTTCATAGAATAAGCCCCTTCCCATACGGGACTAACGAAAAACAAAAATAATTCTAACAATAAGAACGAGATAGATCAGTCATCCACAGGTTGTTGATAGTTCACAAACTCACGGATGCTCGCGTTTATGCGTTTTATCGAAGGTTTTTAGATTTATTTCGAAACCATGTCGCCCACGTTGGTAGGGGCCTTGGGAGTTTCTGTTTTAACAACCGCGTCAATGATGGCGTTGGGGTCCAGCATCGCGGTGGCCTTACCCTCTTTGAGAGGAAGGATGTCTTGGAGTGGCGGATTATTTTTATCCTGGCCCGCATCTGTGTGAGAGTGCTTTCCGCTCGGGGTAGCGCCGTCCACTCCGCCCACTTTCTTATTTGTCGAATCCGGCGCTTGGAAGCCGGGAATGGGCGGGGAGTTGGGCAACACGGTCGCTTCATGAGGGGCCAGCTCTTTTTGAGTCTCTTCGGCCATGGTGTTTAGCAAGAAGTTGTCGACTGGCAGCCCTTCGGCGCTGGCGTCATTAAGATCCGCGAACATCTTACTGATGGCTCGGCGGTAAACTTCTTTTAAGTGGGTTTTCACGACCGTCTCTTGCAACCCTTTTTCTTTCGTGAATAGCGCGCCGATAATCCCTTCTAAATCGGTCATCCCGCGAGCAAGCATCACTTCAGCAAAAGAGTTGTCGAACACAGAGAGTACGGTATCGGTCGGTCTCTGTTTCGAGGGGAGATCGAAGTTCAAAGCGCCCTTTTCAATGAGCTCTTTAACCTTGGGATCTAAAGTCTTGCTGCCGTCCGGCATCTTTTTGCTGAAGCTCGCCTCTAGGTAGCTAACAATGTCCTGTTTATGATTTCTTAAGTTCGACATTCCCGAGTCATAGATAGGCCCTAAGCGATTGAGCCCCTTCTTTTCCGAGGCGAGTCGACCTTGGAGTGCGGCGAGTGCGTTGTTGATGGCAGCATCTTCGACTGATTTTTCGTTTAACGCCACGGACAAGGGCTTAACGTGAGTCGAGTCATACCAGATCTTAAACCCGGCGATCGTTCCGGAAGCGGCGCCAAAGCCCAAGGCATGTCTTGAAGGAACTCGCCATTTTACTTTATCGCGTTCAGTGGCCAAAGCGTTGACGGTTCCGTTGAGTGGGGCAAACGCCCAATCGCACGTCTTTTCGATCTGTTTTTGCGCGTCGTCGCGTTTTATGGATTCTATGTATTGAAGGTCACCCGTTCCCCGTCCTAAAAGCTCTGTAGTGAGTTGGGCGGCGCGGGCTTGGGATTGAATAGCCACTTTCTCGTTTTTGGGGGCGTCCTTCACCGCTTCCTTTACTTCGGCCGGCGTTGGTGTTCTTTCTTCAACGAGAGCGAACTCTTTGGTATTGACGCCGTGGACACCGTCTACGATCTGCATGTACGGAACTTTTTTATTGGGGTGGGCTACGTTGTAAGCTTCGGCGATGGGGTCATAAATTTTTACGATCTCTTTGGCATGTCTTCGCGCTTCATCCAAGGTTTCGATATAGTTTGCGTGCCAGGTCCTGCCGGTATCATTTAATTTGGTGGCCGCTTCAGAACGCAGGAAGTTTTTTCCGTCGTTGCTTTTAAGCCATTCGCCCATCTTGTGCATGCCTTGGCCTTTATCCCACGCTTTTTTTGCCGCTTCGAGCTCTGCGATTCCTGGTTTTCCTCGAGTTGCTCTCACCGTTTTAATCGCGTCGTTAAAAAGCTGCTCCATCGTG
>JBBQIT010000081.1:0-10987 GCA_038325205.1 Bdellovibrionota bacterium | reverse complement strand
AAATCGCGGACGTCGTTTACAAAGCCACTGTGGCGAACTTCCTTCATCAGTTTTGGATAGCTGGCGATGACGGTCGAGGTAGAAAAGATCGTCGTTTCTGTGGGAGAGAATTTTCCTTGAACGATTGCCGGTATGGTAAATCGATCAAAGTTTTCGGGCAGACTTGCCAGAGCTTCTGGCGCCAGTAAGATCTCAGATTCAGGAGCATGCAGGTGGGGATTAGTCCCTGTCTCGGTAATCCAGGAAAAGACTAGATGCCCAGAGTACTTCCTCGTCACTTTTAAAAGTTCCGCGTCGTAATCAAACTGCTGAATGACTGAGTCGAGGCCTTTCGCGCGGAGGAACTTGGGTAATCCTTCCGGCAATGTTTCCTGCGGTTCAGAAAAGACAATATCGAGCCCCACATTTTTTGCGCCACGCTTAAAAATTTCGTCGATCAACATAGCTACGAGGTGACGATTCCACGGCCAACGTCCCAGCTTCGAAATCGATTCACTGTCGATATCCACGATGACGATGGGGTTACGCGGCTTCGTCGGGCCACGAAGTTCAAATTTTCCATCTACAATGCGGGCGACAAGACCGAAGGTTTCTGTGATCTTCCCTTTTTCCGAGAGGTCTCGTAACCAAAAGGAAACACAGGAAAGGGCGATAATAACGCTGTACATCAATTTAACTCGTAAACTCACAGAGTCGTATCGACACTAACCGGGGAGGGAATTAGATATAGGTGTAGGTAATAAAGCTAACGCTAGCGCTGACGCTTACGCTAGGGGGCGTTTGGCAACGCAATATAGGTTATATGCCTCTCGGGGCGCGTTTCAGGGGGCGGAAAAAGAAGGTAAAACCCCTCTATTAAAAAAGCTAGGCTGCCGCAATCCGGCAATCGGCCGCTCCGACCTAGCGTTAGCATTATCACCTAGAGCTAAAGCTATAGGTAGTAGTGGAGCATCACCCACGCAATCGTCGCGAAATTACTGGATCGACTCATATCCCGGCTCTTCTGCAGAGCACTCTGAACCTCGATGTGGGGTCTGGGAAAAAACTGCATTCCGATTCCGAAGGTTTGAGTCGTTTGGTCGGGGCGATTCCAGTTTAGTTTGGTTAGCTCGTGAGTGAGATAGCCGTGCAGTCCCTTAATGAACTCATAATCCGCGCGCACGTAGTTTACAAAGCCCCAGCTATTTGGGGCTCCAAAGGCCAATCGATATTGGAAGTCGAATTCGGCCAATACAAAGAAGTGAGGGGTGATTCCTAAGATTCCGTAGGGACCAAAGACGTGACGATTGGCCAAGTCGCTCGATCCGTAGAAATAGCTCGCTCCAATTTTCGAAGTCTCTTTCAGCAAGTAGCTCGAACGAAGGGAAACTCCCTTTTCCAAATTGAGATAAGACGCTTCGGGACGTCCCATGAGTACGGTGGCATAGGCATCGAAATGATCCCCCAGATAGGAAGCTTCGATATTGTAAGTCTCGCTGCCTTCGTCCCAATTTAGATTTCGCTTGGTCGCAATTACATGCTCGGCAGTGTTGATGCCATAAGCCGCCATAAATTTTCCGCCGCGAATGGTGATCTGATCGGTCGGATGATAAGCCAGATAATGGCGTCGACTGATAATGGCGCCACCCGCGTGATTGAACGTCTTGTTAGATTGAGGGCCGACGGTGGCGACGGCTTGAAATTTACTCACGGTGGCAGCAGCTTCGAGATCCGCTTGCATGAAGATAAACATCGCTTGTTCGAAGCTATCGTTTTTCTGCCACTGCTGGAGCGACCTAATGTCCCCCCCCAAATTGAGCCACTCGGGAAGCTTCACAAATCCGTACATGAAATCGGATTCATTTTTGGCACCCCAAGTGCTTAAGAGCTCTTGGGAGAGGCTTCTTCCGTAAGGAGTTAAGATCCCGCCGCCGTTGGGGCTGACATGGCAAGCGGTGCAGTTGGCGTATCCGTGGCGAACCATTTCGGGATAACCATAACTACGAATACTAAAAGTGAGGACGAGTAGGAGAGCTAAAATCCATCGTTGCATTATTCACTCGCTAGCGAAGTGTTTAGGGAAACCGTAACTTGAACATCATCCGTCACTTTAATCCCCATAAAGCTTGGCGTTTCAATGCCAAAATCATTGAGCGGAAACTTAAAGTCGAAAGCGAGGTCAGCTACAGAGCCAACTTTCTTTATATTTACGACTCCGGCAACTGGTTTTGTAATCCCATGCAAAAGAAGTTTTCCTTGAAAAGGTACCTGCGAGACCTCAAATTTTTCGCCCGTGGCAGAATCGGGAAGCGTAAGGCTAGTAAGGGTAAGCTCGGATTGGGGAAACTTTTGAGTTTCAAGATATTTTTCCTTCATGTGCTTATCTCGCAACTCGATTCCCGTATTAAGCTTGTCCAAGTTTACCGTAGCGGTTCCTGAAATGGTTTTACCGGCCCAAGTAAAAGTTCCTTTCAAAGTCTCTTTGGGATCCTCCGCTTTTCCTCTGATTTTAATGGAGCTGGGAGTTCCCACGGCTAGGAAGGACACTTCCGACTTTGCTTTTTCTAGATGAATGAGAGAGCTAGCGATAGGAGACGTGGCCGCCAAGAGCTGAACAGTAAGACAAAATGCGGTTAGAACTAGAGTTGATTTCGCTTTCATTGGGTTCTCCATTGGCTTTTATTTGGGCGAAGACGTTTCCGTGGCTCCGGCCGAAATCCAGTCATAGATTGCTTTTAATTCATCTGGGTTCAATTTGGGAGCATTCTCAGGGGGCATTTTTTTATCCGCTACTTGGGAATAGACTCCGCTTTGATCAGGAGCTCCGGCGGTAATCGGTGTCGTAAAGGCCCCTTGAGAGTCGATCAGATCTTGGTAACTCTCAAAACTAGTTCCGCCTTTGGGCTTAGTTCCCGTATGGCAGCTCAGGCATCGAGGAGTGAAAATATTTTTGTTAAGCCATGCCCAGTTGGGTTGCGGCGGATCGGCGGGAGGCGGGATAACGACACCTTCGGGAGCGCCCATATTGATCCAATCACGAATGAGGTCACAGTCTGATTCCCCAAGATGGGCCCCATTTTTGGGCATCTTGCCGGCCTCGATATCCATCCATAGGGGGCTTTGGTCCGCGTGAAAGGGAACCACCACCTTTGGATTCATCAAAGCAGCATAAGTCGAAAGATCCATGACTTTGGCGCCAGTGAAATGACAACTCATACATTTGGCATCGATTACGTTCCTTCGAATAAAAGCATAGTAATTGCCGTCGGTCATCACTTCGGCCTGCCTGAGGTCAGTGTGGTAGTTGCATGATGACAGCACAACGAGAGTGAATAGAGCAGAAATGACGACGAAAACCGAGCCGAAATTTTTTTCCGCCATTTAGTCTCCCACCCTACTTTGACCGTAGCTGTCGGAGATTGCTTTTTCAACCACCCAATGGATCCTTAAGTCCAGTATAGGGACCATTCCCATAAGACCGCGCGAATGCGGCGTTTCCTTCGGTAACAAGTGTTACGAGAGCGTTCATTGGAATCGTTACTTTGTTTATGAATTAGATACATTCAAGTAATAGTCGTGCCGGTCGCATTCCGCGACCGGCAACGCACTTCGGCAAATTGGGGGCACATATGATGTATCGATTGGGCTTGTTAGTGATGTTACTTGGAATGGCGGCACAGGCTTTTACGCCGGTGGCTAACGAGAAGCTAGGCGGGGTTATGCGGGCCATGATGAAAGACGTTACCACGGTGGCGTTTCCGACGACTAAGCCAAATCCTACGACGGTAGCCGACGATGACGTGATGAACGCGCTCATCCGCACACGTACGGCAACTTACTTGTTACAGAGTGCGATTGATAAGATGGGATATGTTCAACCCGATGGCACTTTTAAGAGCGATGAATTGACGCCCGGTGGACTTGATCAAACGACTCCTACCGAGATGAAAACATTGACCGCTCAATATACGGATCTGGTTAACCAAGCCATGGCGAAATTGGCGACGGCTGAGACTCAGTTGCAAGCGCAATTGGATCTGCCCGCCGCTAAACGAAGTTTCGTGGCGTTAAAAGCGACGATGGACGACTTATCCAAAGTGATGATGGCGGCCCATCAGATGTTTCGTCCGCCGCAACAGCCTTCAGCCTCAATATCTTTTTTGATGAAGAGCGGTCAGGGAATTCCTGACCGCTTTTTTATTTTCCGTCCTTAATCGGCGGGCGATGGGGTATGAAGGAAGGCATGACGATCTACACCTGTCCGATGCACCCTGAGGTCCGAAACGAAGGGCCTGGCAGCTGTCCCATCTGCGGCATGGCGCTTGAGCCGATGGGGGCTCCCGAAACCGCCGATGCGCCGCCCGACCCCGAACTTGTCGATATGAAAAGACGCTTGGTCGTCGCTTCGATGCTATCCGCGCCTTTACTCGTGATGTCGATGGGAGAGATGGCGGTGAATCCCTGGATACCTTTCCTTCTCTCTTCGCCTGTGGTTCTTTGGGCCGGGTTTCCTTTCTTCGAGCGCGGTTACGCCTCCTTAAAAAGTCGGCATCTCAACATGTTTACTTTGATCGCCATGGGAACGGGAGTTTCGTTTCTGTACAGTGTAGTCGCTACTTTGTTCCCATCTCTGTTTCCCTCGGCATTTCAAGATCACATGGGAAAGGTGGGAGTCTATTTTGAAGCCGCCGCCGTCATTACGACTTTGGTACTTTTAGGACAAGTCTTGGAACTTCGCGCTAGAGCCCAAGCGAGTGGCGCGATCCGCGAACTTCTGAAGTTGGCCCCCAAGACAGCAAGCTTGCTGTCTTCCGATGGTAGTGAAAAAGAAGTCGATATCGGTGAGATAAGAGTGGGAGATCACATTCGCGTTCGTCCGGGGGGACAAATTCCCGTGGATGGCGTGTTAATTTCCGGGGACGGTGTTGTAGATGAGTCGATGCTCACCGGTGAATCAATGCCTATCACCAAGCGGGTGAGCGACCAGGTATCTGCCGGGACGACCAACCAGTCGGGAAGTTTCGTGGTGCAAGCGAAGGTCGTCGGAAAAGGGACGATACTTTCCCAAATCGTACAATTGGTGAGTGAGGCGCAACGTAGCCGAGCTCCTATCGCCAGACTTGCTGATCGCGCAGCAGAGTTTTTCGTTCCGGCTGTGATCGCCATTGCGATGCTATCTGCTGTCCTTTGGGGCGTTTTTGGTCCAGCCCCCTCTTTCGCGTATGCTTTGGTTAATGCGGTTTCCGTTCTTATCATTGCTTGTCCCTGCGCTCTGGGCTTAGCGACGCCGATGTCGATTATGGTAGCTGCGGGTAAAGGCGCGCGCTCTGGAATTCTGATCCGCAACGCTCAAGCACTGGAAACCCTAGCGAAGGTAGACACTTTGGTTTTGGATAAGACCGGAACGATAACGGAGGGGAAACCCCAAGTCACTAAAGTCTCAACCCTTTCACATATCGACGAGGATTCACTTCTCGCCATCGCGGCTACCGTAGAAAAAAATAGTGAACATCCCTTGGGACGCGCTCTGGTTGAAGCGGCTCAAAAGCGAAAATTAACCTCTGTCGCTGAAGCCGTTTCGTTTCAGTCGTTAAACGGCCTCGGCGTCATCGCACAGGTGGCCGGCCAGAGAATTGCCATTGGTAATGAAGCTTTGATGAATCAAGAAGGTATCACCAAAGTCCCCGCGTCCGAAGGGGGCCTCATCTTTATTTCAGTCGATGGGGTGTTGGCTGGAGCGTTTGAAGTTTCTGACCCCGTAAAACGTACGACGGTACAAGCGGTTCGGCAGCTTAAAGCTCAGGGACTAAAGCTTATTATGGTTACCGGCGACACGAATGCAGTCGCCGAGCGAATTGGAAAAGCCGTGGGTATTGATGAGATACGAGCGGGAGTGATGCCGGATAAGAAGTCTGAAGTGATTCTCGAGCTTAAGAAAAAGGGTTTTGTTGTGGCGATGGCAGGTGACGGTATCAACGATGCTCCGGCGCTTGCTGCTGCGGATGTTGGGATTGCGATGGGGACTGGGACCGATATCGCGATTCAAAGCGCGGGACTGACGTTGGTAGGAGGAGATCTGCGTGGCATCGTTAGAGCTCGAATCTTGAGTCGGGCGACCCTTAAAAATATTCGCCAAAATCTGTTTTTTGCTTTTGCTTATAATGTCGTTCTTATACCCATCGCTGCGGGCGCTCTTTACCCCATATTTGGCCTTCTCCTCAGTCCTATGATATCGAGTGTAGCGATGAGTTTTAGTTCCGTTTCGGTAATTCTTAATTCGTTGAGATTGCGAAGCCTGAAGTTGGAGGTTGCGTGAAGTTTTTAGTTTGGTGTTTCGTGGTGATATTTTCTTCTCCTCTCTTTGCCGAAATGGCGATGAACCATCATCACCATGACGTGAGTAAGAACCGGGGCAAGATATTTCTGATGCCTTCGGATTGTGACGAGATGGAAATCTGGGATCCCGTTTCGGCGATGTGCCTACCCTATCCCATGGGAATGCCGATGACCCATCTGATGCTTCACGGAAATATTTTTGGCGTTGGGGTTACCCAACAAGGCCCTCGTGGTCACGATGACGTGGTAACGACTCAGATGTTGATGGGAAATTTAGGAACTACTGTGAGCGAGCGGCATTTTCTTAACGTAGGATTGATGCTCACTGGGGAGAAGTGGCTCCTGTCCTCTCACGGGTATCCTTTGCTCCTTCAGACGGGGGAGGAGAATGCTCAAGGCGTCCCTTTCGTTGATTTTCAACATCCTCATTCGACTCCGATTATGGGGCTTACTTTTTCGGATACCATTCGAATTGGCAGCGATGAGGATAAAGACTATTTGAAATTCTTTTTCTCACCGCGCGGACAGAGTACGGATGGGCCCATCACTTTCATGCATCGTCCGACAGGGGCGATTCAACCGGACGCGCCTTTAGGTCACCATCTAGGCCAAGATGTCGGTCATATTACCAGTACCGTGATTGGCGGAACGATTCGCTTGGGTGATAACCAACTGGAGCTTTCGGCGTTTAACGGCGAAGAACCGAAGCCTACCAAAGTGGATCTTCCTATCGGCAGCATCAACTCGGGCGCGATCCGTCTCATTCATTATTTTGATGACGATCTTTTTGCGATGGCATCGGTTGCCTATGTCTCTTCTCCTCATGGAACCGAGCCACATCTCACCCACACCTGGGACGACGACATCGATAAAGTCTGGCGATATTCTGCTTCAGGTTATTGGAAACAAGCGGTGGCGAAAGAATGGGATCTTTATCATACTTTGATCTATGGATCGGTTTCGACCTTTGGAGTGGATACCGCTCGCCATTCGTTTTCTTACGAATTTTTACTTCGCCATTCCCGTTCCAATTTCTTTGGGCGATTTGAATTGCTCCAACGACTTCCTGCCGAACTTTTCATCCCTACCGTTGCGGATCAACTCAACCCGCGCTGGGTAGCGGCCCTCACTGTCGGCTACAGCCACGTGCTCTTTGATTTCGGAGCCGCCAAATTAAACTTAGGCGCTTCGGTCACGAAAGATTTTTTGCCCAGTGCTTACACGCCTTCTTACGGAGGAAATCCGTGGACTGCCAAAGCATTTCTTGAATTGAGTGGGATGGAGATGTGGGCATTATAAAAACGAAAAAAAAAGAGATTTGGATCTAGGTAATAAAGCTAACGCTGACGCTAAAGAAAAAGGTGCCTTCGAATCTAGCGTTCGCGGCAGCGTTAGCGCTAGCTTTATTACCTATGTCTAGGATTCCCGACGGCTCGTGCAATGACGACAGGAAGTATTTAGTTCATGACGCGAAACGGAATTCGGCTACCTTGTGTCCTTTTGACACCAGTGATAACTTAGTCCCAACATTTTAGAAAAAACACTTCAACCTGGGTTGGGTCATGAAGCTTTTTACCTCTTGGATTGCGGCAGCTGCCTGCGTGGTCTCCCTTTCTTCACTTTGGGCCGCGGATCCTCCACCTAGAAACAAATTGATCCTCGAAGCCGGCAAAACGCCGGAAGTCGTTTTCGTGGATGGGCGTATCACTGAGCTTTATATCAATCGGCGAGAGCCTTTGGTCACCACGATGCCTATCAAAGTGACCGACAACGCCTGTACTACTCCGTCTAATATCGCATGTGATTATCGAACGTCGTTAATCCTTGATGACTTGGTGATGATTTGGAAAGCCAATCCAGACCCTACCAAAGTGGGAAAGCTAGTGATGGCCAAATTCTCGCAGGGGGGAGGGCAACCTCCAATAGAATTCCCACTCTATCAACAGGGTTTGGTAGCTTTTTCGGATCACGGCATGATGCCTATTCTTTCCGCTAATCTCCCGAATGATATTTTTCTGTGCAAAGACTTTACCTGGCTGCCAAGTGGAACGGTGGCGGCTCCTGACACGGTAAATCTTTCGCGCTGGGATGTTGAGATGATGATGTCCAATCCCGAAACGGGCCTGATGGAAAATAGAACCATCAGCATGGCGATGGACGTTACTTTGAAAAAGAACGCCGAGGGCGGATTGGAAATTGGTAAGGTAAAGAAATTCCTAGTCTCCAGTCAGAGCGTAATCAACGCGACCCTTTGGGCTTTGATCACGAAGAATGCTAACGGCGACTATTGTCCCATTACGATTCAACCTAATTCCCAAGCGATCAACAACGCTATCACCCAGTACCAAGCTTTACCCCCGCATTATGCGGGTTATCAGTATGGCGTAGACGAGTTTTCCAACGTGGCTAAACCGTTTTTCTTAGATGAGAACATCTTCAATGCGCCAGGCGTCGAATTTAATTAAAAAAATAGGGTTCGTAAGTTTCGCGCTGCTTTTCACCGGCGGCTGTGTAAAGAAATCGAACGAGATTCAGGAACCGAATCCCACTTTTGGTTTGCACACTGTCGCTTTTACCACGTCTCGCGGATCTTTGACTCCGTCGGCGCGGCTAAGGAAGCTAAGCGTTCATCTTCGCGGCATCTTACCGGTAGAGAGCGAATACGATGCTTTGGATCAAGCCATAGCAGCCAAAACCACTGACGAATTCTTCTCAGCCAAGACTTCTGAGTATTTAAAGACGCCCGAATATATCGGCAAGATGATGACCCGTCTCGATCAGCTGCTCAGAATGAGAACCACGAGCGATTTGCCCGAGGCTCTGTTTAATCCTCAATCCAGTGCACCGCCTGAATTGGTAAATGCCGAGGATCTCCTCTACTACGAAATCCTAGCGAACAATTTGAGCTGGGATAGTTTGCTCACGCGCAAAGAATATATGATGCCAGATCCGTATGGTTTCACGGGTATGGTCTACGACAAAGATTACTATCAGATGGTCGTCCCCGAGCTTCTGAGTCCCATGGAGCCTGGCAAACTAAACCAAATTAACTACAACCGGATTAAATTTTCTCCGACCGATCCGCGGATCGCGGGAATCATTACTACGGGCCGGTTCTTCTCTCGCTATAGCACGACCAACGTAAATCGAAATCGAGGTCGCGCGTCAGCCCTCTTTCGCACTTTTCTCTGCGACGACATGAGGGCGGTCGTTACTCCAAAACCCGGCGAGGATGGAGATCTGGTGAATCAAGCGTTTCCGAAACCAGTTCCAGACGCCAACCATGCCAGTGTTTTAGATGATGACCCCCATGGCTCGGATCCTAATTGCATGTCGTGTCACTACAAGCTTGATCCGTTGGGAAGAGGCTTTCTCACCAGCGGATCGATCCTTTCTGAGGATACTTCTCCGGGTGTTCTGACCTATAGACGGCCGACGGGAGAGTTAGTCTCCGTTCCTGGAAACGGGTTGGGCGAGTTGGCAGAAGCGATTAAATTGCAGCCGGAGTATGCCCAATGCCAAGTGATGCATTTTTGGAATTGGTTTATTCAAGGGGATGACCCACCCACTGTCGAGCGCTTTGCTGAATTGGTAAAGCAGTTTGATGGTCTCGGCCACAAGACGAATGATTTCGTAGCTTTCTTGGTGAACCAACCTGAATTCTACCGGGACCCTAATATAGCGCCGGAGAACGTTACTTTAGTTCAAGTAAAGAACTCCCTCCAACGTTGCACAAACTGCCACGCCGGAGTGACTCCTTCAATGGGCAAGCCGCCCATTCCCAGTTTTGTAAGCATGCCGATTGGAAGTGATGCCGATCATCAAAAGTGGGTGAAAGACATCGTAAAGGTACTCGACCTTGCTGGCAGCGGTGAGAACCGAACCATGCCGCCGGCGACTTCCGCATGGCAACCGAGTGCAGAGGAATTGGGTCAGATCAAAAAATGGATCGCTTCAGGGGTGAGAGACGAATCTGGAAAGATCACTATCGATCCCAAAATTACTCAAGGATGGTTGCAGTGAAAGCCATAACCGCTCTTTTTCTTTTGGCTTGGCTAACCCAGACGGGATTCGCCGCTCCCAAAGTAACCTTTAAAGATTCTTATTTGAGATACTTTTCAGGGCATGACCTCTTTCGTCTGCTACATCAAAAGTTCCCTGATGCGGACTTAGCGTCCACTCAGGACTGCCGCTCGCTCACGGCGAATAATCGTGGACTGGTGGGAGATCAAAACCCCGTCAACGGAGAGCCGATGTATCAGGGCCCCTCCGTCGCCTTTGCCAAATGGTATGTGAAGTGCGTGATGATCGCCGCAACCTCTGAGCTAACGGTGTCAGCGACCAAGCCGCACGGTTTCGATTCCTTCTTTGGTAAAAAAGCGATGGGACTTATCTCGACGACGCCCTATGCGGCTGTGGTGGAGAAGCCCGACACGATAACGTGGGCAACACTAAGCCCTGAGATTCAGACAGAGGTCGTCGCAAACCTCCTACACTTTTACATCGGCCGGGGCATCCTTGAGAACGAAAGCGGCATCTCCAAAAAACTTCTTGTCGCGGTTCAAGACAAAACGCTTTCGACGGCGGCCGCTTTGAAACAGCTCATTTTATTCATTACTACCCAAGATGAATTTCTAACTTACTGAGGTTTCTATGAACTTTACTCGTCGAC
>JBBQIT010000080.1:0-11026 GCA_038325205.1 Bdellovibrionota bacterium | reverse complement strand
GGCGGAACGTACCGTGGAATCTAAGCACATGTGAGTCATCAGTCCCGCGACGATGAGATTCGTGACAGCTCCGTGCTCTCTAATTACTTTTTCTAGCGCGGTGTGAGCAAAAGAATTGGGTAGTGTTTTTACCACGATGCTCTCCCCCTGCTGTGGAACTAGTTCAGCCACAATGGCGCCATTTTTTGAATTGAGATCAAAAATCCCGCCCTTTTGTCCCTGGTGCACGACATGAATGATCGGGATCTTGGCGTCTCTCGCCATTTGTAACAGTTTTGCCGACTCTTGAATGGTGGATTCAATTTCATAGAGGGGTAATGCGCCCGATCGGTATTCGTTTTGGTAGTCGATCAAGATAAGAGCCGAGTTTTTCCAATGAAAGCTCTGATGAACTCCGACCATCTCAAGCAATGTTTTCGGTCCTGACATATTTTCTCCCCTAGCCATTCCCGCCAAAGCGAGAGCCATAATGATAATTTTTTGGAACATGTGAGTTCCCTCCTTGCTTCTATGTTTAGCCGAAGGGCCAAATTTCTCTTAGGAGCGTGTTCACATATAAGGTATGTAGGGATGCATTAGAGGTAATGCGCGAATGGATTGGAACTATTTCAAATATATCGAAGCGATAGCGGTTTCGGGCACTCTGTCGGAAGCGGCTAAAGTGCTTAAGATCGACCAGTCGACTCTCACCCGAAACTTGCAGCGATTGGAACGGGACACGGGCACTAAAATCTTTCGAAAACAAGGCAAAGGGTACGTCCCAACGCTAGAGGGAACGGATATCGTTCGTAAAGCGAAAGAGATGAAAGCGCTTGAGGCAGCTTGTGCATTGGGGAAGTCCGGACGAAGGCGGGTCGCTGTCACTTCCTTGGATTCCTTTCTTACGAAATACCTCCTTAAGGCTCCTTTAGATTTTGATTTCGATTTGGAGTTTATCGAGAGTAATCGCCGATTGGATCTGTCTCGCCGAGAAGCTGACATAGCGATCCGTTTTACGAAACCTGAAAAGGGCGACTACGTGATCCGAGAGCTATGCAAAATAGGGCATGCGATTTATGCGCGGAAGAATGAAACCTACTATGAAGAACTAGCGAAAAACCGATGGGCGGCGCTGAACGACGATTTTCACCGGATTGAAGATACCCAATGGCTAAGAAGAAGCATCGAAGGATTTTCTCCGAGCTTCCGAACCACTTCCTACCACCAAATAGTAGGCCTTATCGAAAACGGAAGATGTTTGGGAGTGCTTCCTTGCTATTGGGGAGACGATCGAGAAGACTTCACTCGCTTTCATTCGGGAAAGCCGCTTTTCCAGAAAAGTGTTTGGCTCGTCATTCATCGTGAATCTATCTACCAACCTGAAATTAAAACTTTCAAGGAATGGCTATTGAACCGAGTGAAAACAGATAAAGCGATCTTAACGGGAGAACGATGAAGTCCCTGGTCGGCAAGCAAGAACGCGGCTCGCTAGCCCTCGAGTAAGCGTTACCTTTACCCTTGGTTCCTTTAGGAAAGAAAGCTCAGTAACGGGAATAAATACTCTTTTCGTCTCGGTCACGGTGATGTCCTGCCAGGGAATGAAAAGGGGAGGGTGGCCGATGGCAGCGATGAGAATCGGTTTCAGAAAAAGCCCTCTTTCGCTCGTTCCTATATTTAGTGAAGAGCCATAATGAGTGAAGTTCATCGAAGCGCTTCGCCACCGAAACCACTGTTTAGCTACAGGCTCGCCATTCCAACGATAGTGCACTGCTAATTTTCGCCAGCCACCTAGAAAAGCGATGAGATAAGGAAGACCTATCCAAGCAACGATGATGACAAGCAGTAGAGGTTGTACGCCTGGGTTCAGCACTTCAATAGTTTAATCGAGCTAATAATGATAAGCGAGGATCCCTTTTTTCGGCACAAACACAATGCGCGGTTTATGCCGATAAAAAGAGACCCTCACTTCACCCCTTTTCTGGGAAAGGGGTGTTCTAACGAAGTCTATTCAGCCAACATATGTTCAGCCATGTTGGCGTGCTTTTCCATGGTGGGAAGCAAATCGGCAATTAGTTTGGCTGTGGGCGTCCCAGCGAGATCGGTTTGCGCCGTTCTTAACTCCGCGATCGCATCTTTGTGGGCGTTATCCAGAAGGACCATGAAACGCTGGTCAAAGCTTTTTCCTTGAAGAGGGGTGAGCTCGGCTACCAAAGCGTTCTCATTTTTGCGTTGATCCTGAACCACAGGTACATTCGCTTCCTTAAGGTCGATATTTTCATCTTTAGCGAGCCTATTAACCTTTCGATCCGCGATTACATGGTCATTCACCAATTGGGCACCGTAGCTTTTTACTGATTGGTTGGTTCCCTTTGCTTTGGCCATTTCGCCAAGCCTAATTTCAGTTTCATTAAGGGCATGCATTTTTCGGATGATTTCAACTTTGTTAGTTGAGGCATTCGCCGCTACCGAAAAGACCATCGCCGCACCGACAACACCGGTGACTACATAAGACCAACGAGAAAACATAACAACCTCCACGGGTATGGTTAATATTGATACGTTGTTAACTTTGCAAAACTCGTGCTCAATTTAGCCTCTAGGGTTTTCCCCTCCAGTGATGAGTTTGTTCTTGAGAGATCTCAAGCGTTTGGCAAATAGTAGGTAGCCAAGGCAGAGCTCTCCATAGATCCCACGAATAAGGCGCGGTGTGTCGTAAAACAGCGTTGTGCTGATGTTAGGTCAACGAGATCCTTCAGGCCTAAAGGCCCTCAGGATAGTTTTTGTCAGGTGAAATGCGACAAAAACTAACTAACGAATGAACTGAACCAGATCTGCTTTAAGAGACGTAAGGGCTGCGGGGTTGGTGTACACCATGTGTCCCGAAGGAAACGTCTTAACGGTCACTCGGCCGGCGAGATTTAGTCGAGGCGCCAAGTGTGCGAAATTGTATTGCACGGTTTCGTAAGGAACAGCCAAATCATAAATGCCGCTCGCGACGTAAATTCGTAGCTGGGGATTGTCGATAAGCGCCTGACTTAGATCATCCATAACCCCATATTCCTGCCCGTCGGCTTCCATAGGCCATGTCGGAATGTTGGCCGATGTGATGTAAGGGGAAGGGCTCAAAAATTTCAGGGTGCTAAGCAGGTAGAAATTTACGGCCGCTGTGAATGGGCCAGAGGTTGCGGAATCGCTGGGATCGGTGGCGGTTGCCCCCGTTTGTCCGGGAAGCCTACCCCCGACAAAGCGGCTGTCGAAACGTCCTACGACTTTGTTTTGCGACTGCAATAGATCTACAAAGAAATCAGAATCAGAAATTCTTAAATTTAGATCTTCTACCGTGTTCTGCGGAATACCCGTAAAAGCGGAAACTTGTGCAGCAATGGCGTGAAAATCGTCGTCAGATAGATCGTTCCCTGCTTGCAGCGCTTGCCAATACGGGCCTCTGGCGAATACTTGGGCTTTGGCAAGAACCGTTATTGGATCTAGCCCCTGGAAGCTAGCCGCCGCTCTTTTTTGGTAGTGAGCCGTAGTGGCATAAGTTGGCAGGTAGCAGACATAGGGAAGGTCATTACCTGTCTCACCGAAATTAGTGGTGGTTGTAGAAAGCCACGGAGACACAAAAATAACGCCGTTTAAATAGATCCCCATGTCCGATTGCAAATGATGGGCGAGCAGGCTTCCACGTATGCCTCCGTAACTTTCACCCATGACGTACTTAGGAGAGGCCCAGCGGTTGTTGGCATCTAGGTAATTACGAATAAACTGCGCGACAGAGAGATAATCGTTTTTTACGCCAAAAAACTTGTCGGCATTGGAGTCTTCTTCAGAAGCACTGAAGCCGGTCGCGACGGGATCGATCATCACAAAGTCGCTAGTATCGATAGGCGAACTCTCGTTGTTGATTAAACGAAACGGATGGGAAACGGTAAGACCTTCGGCGCCCATATCTACTCGCTGGGGAGCGACAAGTCCCATATTCAACCAAAGGGAAGCCGAACCTGGGCCCCCATTAAAAGCAAAAGTAATGGGCCGGACTTCGTTTCCCGTCGGAGCAACGGTATAGGCTGTATAGAAGATGCAGGCTTTGGACTTGCCGTCACTCGCGGTCACTTCAAGATATCCCACCGAGGAAATTACGGTGAGCTGCTTGCCACCTACGCTGGCCATTTGAGTCGTGGTCACTGTCGCTGGTTGGTGTGAGGTACACGACCCTTGAGCGAGATCCGCGGAAGCCTTAAAAGCGAAAGAAAGAGATAAAAATAAAATGCAAAGCGTTAGACGAGACTGAATGAAACCCATGATTCCCCCTTGAAGCAACCCTTGATCGGACCCGTCGGCTTTTCGGCTCGATTGATCGGACCCGTCGCCTTTCGGCTCGATTGATCGGACCCGTCGCCTTTCGGCTCCCCCGAGGGGAGGAGAAATATCATGGGGGCTTAGTCGCCGCATACCTTATCTTGTCGAAGCGTTATCAAACGTGTGCAGTCCTTTAAGAGGGGAAGGCAAATCACCGATAAGAAACCATGACGACACCTGAGTATTTTGGTCTGTTACAGGTCTTCGCAATGCTCGTTTTCGTCGCTGTTGTATTCGTTCAACAGGTTTCCCACATTAAAAAAGACAGCCACTGGAATGAGGCAATTGAGAAGCTCGCCGCTTCGCTGCAGGCGAAGACGATCCAGACTCGTTTGCTCAAATTGCTCTCGGTTCCTCTCTACGCGGGAAGTCATAAGGCGATTGCTTTTACTTTGACCGCGATGCCAAAGCATCGAAGGTCTGCTTTTTTGGCGATCTCGCTGCAAATGGCAGCTCCAAAATTTAAAGTGGTAAAAGCTTTGGGAGTAGAACGCTTTTTGATGTCTCAGACTGCCTCTAAGACCGGCAGTGCCGCTTTTGGGAAAGACTACTTTGTCACTTCAGCCGAGACGGACCAAAAACTACTGGGCTATTGGTCGAAAGCCCGAATCGATTGTGTGAGACAGCTTTTTGCTTTGGGATGCTTATCTATCCAATCCAACGGAAAAGTAACTTTGGTACGATGGTCACCGTTTACCATCGCACAGGCGAATCAAATTTCCGATTTCACCAAAGCTTTGGATCTGATTGCGGAGTTTCAGGATTCAGTAAGTCATTTCCCTTCTTCTGCACGCGCCTGATCTAGGCGGTTAGCGTCGGAAATTCTACTGTCACTAAATATTGCATTAGATGTTGAAAGCCCGGAAGGTCTTCGGGCTTAGTAATGAACCGCTTTGCGTTCAGGTCCTGACTGCGCTGCCGGTCGGCGGCGCTAGCGGAGGTGCTCAGGATATAAACGGGTATCGAAGCCAAGTGGGAATTGATGTTGATCTGCTCAAGCACTTCAAGACCGCTTCTTTTGGGCAGATGAATATCTAAAAAGATAATCTGGGGGCGAGGTGCTTCGGTGAATCGGCCATGCTGAAAGAGAAAGTCTAAAGCCTCATCGCCATCAACCACGATGTGTAGTTTTACCGGATAACCACTTTCACGGAACACCAAAGCCATGATTGCCGCGTCAGCGCTGCTATCCTCAACGATGAGGATGTTTACCGGTTTTACTACTCGTGATCTTGTGAATGCCGCTTCCACAATAATGCCGTTCTGTGCGAACTAAACTCTTTCGGGGATTGTAAAATTAAATTTGGACCCTTTATTGATCTCCGATTCTACCCAGATACGTCCTCCCATCGAATCAATAATCTTTTTACATGTTGCCAGTCCAATTCCCGACCCAGGAAATTTATGATGGCCATGAAGGCGTTGGAAAAGATTAAAGATTGAGTCTTTGTACTCTTCCGGAATTCCTATTCCGTTGTCCTGAACACAAAAGATCCAATGTCCTCCCTCTTTCTGTGCTGTGACTTTCACCGAGGGAACACCGCCGTTGTGGAATTTGAGGGCATTGCCGATCAAATTTTGAAAAAGTTGAACCACTTGAACTGGCTGCGCTTTAATTGAGGGAAGCGGGTCTCTTACCACACGACCTCCGCTCGTTGCGAGAGCGATCTGTAAATTGGCCGTAGCTTCATCGAACGCAGAGTTAAAATCGGTCACTTGAAGGGGCTGTTCTTCTAAGCTCATTCGAGCATGCTGAAGAATGCCCTCGACGAGGTTTTTGATTCGAGTAGCAGCGTCGACCGTGTATCGGATAAAGCCTTTTCCCTGCTCATCGAGCTGCTCTTTGTATCGGTTCTCAAGTAACTGAGTAAAAGTGGTTATTTCCCTGAGCGGCTCTTTTAAGTCGTGTGACGCGACGTACGTAATCCGCAAAAGGTCCTCGTTCGCGCGGCGCAATTCCGCTTCGATTCGCTTTCGTGCTTCGAGCTCCGCTTCTAAAGTGACGGCTTTTTGTTGGAGCCTTGCAATTTCTCGTCGTTGCGCTTCTGGATCGGAAATCTCGGAATAAGCTTCGGTTGGAATGACATGAGCATGGAGATCACAAACCGAGTGAAAAAAGGACTCGTGAGTGTCGCGATTAAAATTCGACATCGAGTAGCCACACAATAGGTGGAAAGGAATCTCTCTGCCTAGAGCATTCCATTCCTTTTCCAAACGAAGCGCCCCGGCGTAGTTTCCTTCCGCGCAAAGTAAGTGAACCATCTCCCCGTAAACTCGGACTCCGGGGAAGCGTTCGCTACAGTCGCGAAGGATCTTTCCAATGACCTGATAAAAGGCCTGGGTGTCGGGGATCGATCCTTTCATAATTTGGTTTAGGATCACTGCCGCATCTAACAGGATGAGTTGTCGATTGGAGATGGCTCTGCGGACATCAACGGCTTCCGAGATGAGATGTTCCTTTACGGATTCTAGATGGGAAGGGGTAGCACAGAGGACGACGGCTTTGCCTTGCGCAAGTCCGATCGAGACGAACTTTGATACCGAGCTGCACAAAAAGGCCTCGGTTTCATAAAATTGGGCTGAGTGTGAGCTCGCAGCCGAGCCATCCCAAGAACCCAACGAATTTGCGACTGTCATTGAACCTTGCACTTGAGAACCCCCTAAAAAAGAGTGCCTACCTAGTCTTGGCTAGATAGGCACTCAGTAAAATCACCGGCTTTAGTCTTAAGACTATTCAGCAGCGGCTTGAGTATCTATCCCGCCAACGGGGGCGATGACCACGTCGATGCGTCGGTTTGCGGCGCGACCGGCAGCGGTCTTGTTATCCGTGAGCGGTTTCGAGAAACCATGACCAATGGCTGTGATTTGATCCGCGGGAACCGCGTCGTTTTGAACGAGATATTCCTTAACCGCATCCGCGCGCTCTAAGGAAATTTTATTGTTCAATTTGGCAGTTCCTAAGGAATCGGTATTGCCCTCCACCAGGACTGACGAATCGCCGAACTTAGCGATAGCTTTTTGCACTTTATTCAAGACGGCGTAGTTGTCTTTAGTTATTTGGGCTTTGCCGCTCGGGAATTTGATCGCTTTTAAACGAACAAGAATTTTATCGCCTTGACGATAAACGTCTGCTTCGCTTTTCGCGAAGATAGATTGGATTTCCCCGAATTTTTGATCCATTTGAGCGGACGCTGCCGTGCGATTTACTTCGGCAGTGAGCAGTTCTCTTCCCTGAGCGGAAGTCTTGGTAGTTTGAATGGATTGATCCAATTGCGCGAATTGTTGATCGAAGGAGCTATCACGTTGATCTTCAAGTCCCATCGTCTTCGAAAGGCGTCCGATTTGGGTTTCTAGGAAATTGGCGCGTTCCTCGGGCTTCATTTCATCCATCTTCTTACTCTCTTTGGCTAGATTGAGAGCTCGTTTGGCATTGAAAAGAGCGACGGTGCCGCGTTTCATGATTTCATCGGTAACTGTCGGATTGTTGTTGGCAAAGGTCTCAGCGCTTTTCACGCTCTGTTCGGCGGTATCTAACGCCTTGGGTGCGTAACTGCTAGCGCCTTGATCCTTCGCGGTTTCAATCGTTTGTTTAGCTACGTCCAAAGCGCGTGCTTTGCTCGCACTTGCTTGTGCTTTTTGGAACATATCGATGACTTCGCCTTTTCGGCTCTCGGCGTATTTCATCTTATCGTTCTCTATGGCTTGGGTAAGCTTCAAGAATTGATCATTTGCGGCGTTGAATCTTTTTTCGGCGTCACGATCTTTAGCGCCAGAGCTTTGCGCTTCCTCTCGCATCGCCAAAGCTTTAGAGCGTTCGGCGATTACAGGAGTCAAAATTTCAGAGGCTATCTGCGAATACTTGTTGGCTTCTTGCAACTGAGACTTTCCTTCTTCGACTTTCGCAAGAACCTCTACATTTTTACCTTCCTGAGAGCGTAACTTCTTGGCGTCTTGAAGCGACACTTCTGACTTGTGAAACCATTGTGGAGATAAAGCATCAACCTGTTTTTCACGACCGGTACTAAGGTCCTTATCCAAGAGGGCAATCTGCTCATCCGGATTGGCATCTTCGGGGATATGGGCAACGTTAGTGGGTTGACTGGAACATCCAGCCAATACAATAAATCCTAAAGCTAATAATTTTAGGGATGTGTTCATGGGTTTTCCTACCTCAGCAATTGCAACGTTAAACAGTCCGACCCTAGCGGGATCGGGGGGTTATGGGATGAGTCTATTGCAAGGCCCATTCCGAAATTTGGGTAAAACTTCGTGCCCAGTGCGACGAGGGGTCGGGATAATGCGGAGCTCGACTGTGGAGTATAGTTACAACCAGTCGTATTTAAGCAACAGAAAGAAGCTTATGGCTGAGTTACTGGTAAAGGCTAAAAGACCGATTTTCGAAGGCCCTATCAGCGACAATGACGGCCTGTTTGTCCAATCTAGCGAAGCAGTACTCATCTACTTCGGTGAGAGGGTTTCCTTTAAGGCTAAGGGCATTCAGCCCCCCCAGGCCTAAGAAGGCGTCCGCGTTGAAGGAGCACAGTTTGTTGTGGGACAGGTTCAGACTAAGTAAGTTTTTGTTCGAATGAAAAGTCCCCGTCTCGATGGTGGCGATGCGATTGCCAGAGAGATCTAAGCGAGTGAGTTCACGGAGACCCTCAAAAAATGGTTTTCTCAATTCGCCGAGTGAGTTGTGGTTCAAGCAAAGCGTAGAAAGTTTGGGAAGTCCGCGAAAAGCGTTGGCGCGGATATCTCGGATCTGATTTCCACCCAAATCGAGATGCACAAGATTTTCGAGCCCTTTAAAAGTGTCTTCAGGAAGCACCTTAATGACCTTACCAAGAATTCTCAGTTTTCGTAGCCGCTTCATATCTCGAAAAAGGGTCGGAGCGATGATATCTGGCCAAGACTGCGAGTCGGCGTAATCGGAAAAGTTGGGGACTAGAATGAGCTCTTCGAGGAACGTTAACTTCTCAAAGTCTTCGGTCTTGAGGCAGTGAAGGGGCGTCGATATCTGCAAACTTCGAATCAGTTTTGGCCGTTCATATTCCGCGGGTTCAAAGCAAAGATGATCGTTAGTGAAGCGAGTCATTAGGTCTCCTTGTCGTCCCAGAGAGATAGAGCAAGGAGAGTGCCAATGGCTGACTTCTCGGGAAACCCTTTGCCATCAAGACTCTTGGGGTGTGATTCGTCTTCAGACATTCCAAACTAGCGAAATCGCCCCTTATAAAATGTAATATTTCCTGGGCTCGGTATCAAAAAGCCCCTCACTCTAATTAAATAACTCCTTGCGTTACGTTTCGGTCAAAGTTAGAGAAATCAGTCATTATGATTAATTGTTCAGCTGGTCGCTCAATCCTGTGGCTCTTATCGGTCGTTTTTCTTCTCAGTGCTTCGCCGTCGTTTGCGGTCACGGGAGAGGATTTCGAGTACAAAGGTTATTTTCGAAGTGGCACCGGTGCTAACTTCTCTGGTGGTGGACAAAACTGCTACAACGAGGTCGGCACTTCAGGGAATCAGTTCCGTCTCGGTAATGAATGTTCCGATTACGGCGAAGCCTATTTTATTGCGCACGTTTTAAAGCCCAAAAAAGAGAAGGCGATGTTTTTCGATACCCGCGTGTCGCTGGCCTACAATCCCCCGGGATATACGCAGTACGAAAACCCAAATTTTAGTCTAATCGAAGTTTATATTGAAGGCGGTCACTTTGATGACAGCCCTCTTACTTACTGGGTCGGAAAGCGTTTCTATCGCGAGCCCGGACTTCACATGGATGACTTTTTTTACTTCGCCGATTCTTCGGGAAACGGCGGCGGCGTTCAGAACATCCCCTTAATCGGCGGAAAGCTAGCTGTGGCTCTTCTTACCGAAAGCGGATCGGTAGTGACGACCTCTGGCCGCAGTCGAACTTTGATGGCGGATGTTCGCTTGTTTCAAGTTCCTATCTCTCCCGTAGATGATCTCAATTTTTGGGCAACGGTTTCGGTCTCTAAGGGTGGCGTAGATTCGACTGGAATTCAGTACGAAAACTCTACCGGCACTACCTTCGGCGTGAAGTACCACAGGAAATTAGGAACGGTGGGAGATAACAACTTAGCGCTCGTATGGGGTAGAGGGTTGTCGCAAGGATTAACTCTCGCCGGCACTAACCCAGCGCCAATCTTGGGCGCGAACACCCAAAACAGTAGCTGGAGACTCCGTGCAGTGAATGACTTGGTCGTTAACTTAAGCGAGAAATGGGCGTTTCAAGTCGGCGCGGTTTTTGAACGCTGGAATACCGGCGGAAATGGGAATGCCAGCGGGACTTGGTTGAGTCTAGGTGCGCGTCCGATCTATTTCTTTAGCGAAGTGTTTAGTGTCGCCGTCGAAGTCGGTGGATCCTCGGTTACCTATCCTGGCTCGGGCCAAAACAACAAATTTATCAGAACGACAATCGCCCCGCAGATCACGCCTAAGATCGACTTCTTTGCGCGTCCCGCGCTCAGAGCCTACGTTACCAACACTTGGGGAAGATCTTCTGGCTTTGGATTGCAGGGGGAAGTCTGGTTTTAAGCTCTCTCCCCTCATTGCTTCACCCTGCCGGGTTCGCAATGACGAGAACAAAGTTTATTGGACCCACTGTACGACAAATCTTCGGTTTTTAATTTTCCCCGCGCGTAATCCTTCAAACGCTTGGCGGGAGGCGGCT
>JBBQIT010000079.1:0-11030 GCA_038325205.1 Bdellovibrionota bacterium | reverse complement strand
TCTGAGTAACGAAGATCTTATCAGCCCGAGGCGAGTTGTAATGAATCGCTTTGGCGATGAGCTCTTTACCAGTTCCGTTCTCTCCTTGAATCATCACGGTGGATTCCGTGTTTTTAATCTTATCTAAGAGAGCATACACATCTTGCATCGGTTTGGATTTACCGATCATGCTGTCGTACTTATAACGAATTCCCAATTCTTTATTGAGCTCGTTAATGCGGTCTTCACGAACGGTGATCTCTTTATGGAGGGTGCTGATTTCTTGCGAAACCAAGTCACTCAGTTCGCCGAAGTACGCTAACTCGTCTTTGCCTAGCATCTTCAATTTACCGATCGAAAGATCGATATCTTGGTGAGGGACATTGAAATGAGCTAAAGCTTTGCTCAATTCCTTTTTCTGTCCTTCGCTGACGCCTTCTTTGAAGTAACCTACACAGACCACGCCGCCCATGAACTCGTTGTCGATGAGAATAGGGAAAGAAGAAGCGTTTAGGTTAGGCAACCATTCGCGGGTGAGATCTTTTTCCTGAGTCTTTCTTAGTTCCATGACGGTGGAACGAATGAACTCAGAAAGGCTTTCGAAGCCGTCTTCGCGTTGCAACAGGAGTTGGCAAACCGCGTTCGAGTAATCCCGTTTCGATCCCTTTTCGATAATTTTTAAATTACCGCGATCATCCGCGAAGAACACATCGATCGCAAACCATCGTGCGATGATCTCCTTCAACTTTCGGATGACGTGTATATGTTCAAATTCATCCCAATTAATCATCTGATCCTCCCCAGCCCACAGAATTTAAGAAATCACAGTCAGACGCGCTTAGGCCGTACGACGGAGGTTTCCCTTCGCCGCACCGGAAAGCTGCCTTGCTGTCCAACTGATTTACTTAAATTCGAACGATAAAGATTAAGACACTTGGTGACTGATACTGTGACGTCTAAACAACTACCAGTGTACAACCCTTAACACATGGTGTCAATATTCGGCTGAATACAACTCAGTCAGAGATTGTGAAAAGTTTTACACAATTTTTATTAGCCCAGAATATCCGCGAGATATCGGGCGGTATGTGGCAACTTCTTTTGCGCCAACTCTTTGGGAGTGCCCACGGCAACAACACGTCCCCCATGAATTCCACCGTCTGGACCTAAGTCGATCAAATAATCACTACTGCATATCATCTGGAGGTTGTGCTCGATAACGATCACAGAATGGCCACTCTGCAATAGGCGCCTTAGCACTCCGATTAGCTTGATAATCTCTCCGAAGTGTAATCCCGTAGTCGGTTCGTCAAAAATAAATAGAGTTCGTGGTCGCCGAATGGGTCCGCCACTTAATTCGCGCGCAATTTTTAGTCGCTGCGCTTCTCCGCCCGAGAGAGTAAAGCCTGGCTGTCCAAGTTGTACGTAGCCCAAGCCGACTTCTTGAAGCAGGGCTAGCTTTGCTTTAAGACTTGGGATGGCTTTAAAGAAATCGTATGCGCTATCGACGGTCATTCTTAAGACATCGTCGATGTTTTTGCCACGGTAACGGATGCCCAAGACCACCGGCTTGAATCTTTTTTGGTCACATACCTGGCAAGGGACCCAAATATCTTCCATAAAGACCATGTCCACTCGGACTCGGCCTTCGCCTTCACAAGTCTCGCAACGTCCTCCCTTTACGTTGAAAGAAAAGCTACCTGGAGTCAGCTTTTTGACCATCGCTTCACGCGTTTCGGCGAATAGCGATCGAATTTCGTCATACGCTTTAAGAAAAGTGACCGGATTAGAGCGAGAGGATTTTCCGATGGGGCTTTGGTCAATAAGTTCAATGCCACCTAGGTTTTCAAAGCCGCTAATCTTTTCAAACTTGCCGATCTTCTCGCTGGTGGAATGAAACATTTTAGATAACGCTTGAAAAAGCGTATCTACAATCAAAGTACTTTTCCCCGATCCCGAGACTCCAGTGACACATACCAATTGATTCAAGGGAATGGAGACATCGATATGCTGTAAATTATTCGCCGACGCTCCTTGGATTTCCAAGAAAGTTTTCTCAGCCGCCGGCCTCGTCCTTTCCATCGCCGAGCGGCATTCCGCTCTCCAATCTCTGACCGCGCGAGAAGTCTGAGTATCAGCCAACATAAAACTGTCTTTAGATCCTGAAAAGACTACCGTGCCGCCTCGGGTTCCGGCGCCTGGCCCCATATCAATGATGTATTCGCCCCATTCAATCACTTCCGGATCGTGTTCCACTAAAACTAGCGAGTTGCCTTGCTCTCTCAGGCGATTGAGCACTGCGATCAGTTGTTTCGTATCTTTGGGATGAAGCCCGATGCTTGGTTCATCCAAGACATACATGGTATCCGTGAGGCCTTGGCTCAACTGAGTGGCTAACAGGATACGTTGGTACTCGCCGCCCGAAAGCGTGCGGCTTAAGCGAGAGAGGGTTAGATAACCTACCCCTACGGTACTAAGGTAATCGAGTCTGCGGTCGACTTGCCGAATGATATCTTCGGCAATCTCTTTTTCCCGATCTTTTAAGGGAAGGGTCTTTAAGTAGTGGTGAGCTTTATCCAGGGTGAGCGCACACACTTCGGCGATATTTAGATCCGAAACCCTTACGCGTAAAGGGCCAGCACTTAGTCTTGCTCCCTTACAGACCCCACAAAGGAAAGGGGAGTTGTAGCGACTGAGAAAGACGCGAATGCGCATCTTGTACTTATCTTTCTCAAGCATCTGAAAAACGCCACGCACCCCTTTAAACTTTTTGGTGCCGTCAAAGATCATCTTTCTTTGTTCGTCGGACAACTCTTTGTACGGGGTGGCGGTATCAATCTTATTGTCTTTGCAAAAGGTGAGAAGCTTCTTTTGCCAATGGGAAAGGCTTGGCTTCGTGAAAGGCTCAATCACTCCTTGAGCTACCGAAAGATTGGAGTTAGGAATTACCTTTTCTTTATCAACTTCGAGAGTATTTCCAAAACCATTGCAATTCGAGCAGGCTCCCAAAGGACTATTGAACGAAAAGGAGATAGCGCTCTTCGGCGGGCTCTGTCTTCGGCATTTGGGGCAACGGCTTTGATTGGTGAAGTCCTGCACCAGGAGATAGCGGCGATCTTTTTCTACCAAAACATTAACAGAGCCTAATCCCAGCTCCATTCCAGTACGTACGGCTTCGATAAGGCGCCCACGAACAGAATCGGATTCGCTGGATTTTGGCATTTTCAATCTATCGACGACAAATTCTACTTTCTTTCCGCGAAGGCTAGAAACTTTCTGCACTTCCTCAATGGAAAGCACCTCTTCTTTGTATACCAACCGGGAATACCCGGATCGCAACATCTCCTTCAGAAACTCATCGACCGTGTCGCCCTTATCCGGCAACTGTCGTGAGAAAGTGAGGAGAATCGTTTTTTCTTCAAAAAGAGATTGGATCCGCTCAAAAATCTGGGGAAAGCCCAGTCGCTCCATCGGAACGTTACAAAATTCGCAATACTCCGTTCCAATCTTTTCGAAGAGAAGTCTCAAGTAGTCATAAATCTCGGTCGTAGTGCCGACGGTGGCTCGAGAATTCCGGACAGGATTCAACTGCTCAAGCGCAATGGTGGGCGGAATGTTCTCGATCTTGTCCACGTCCGGGGCTTGAAATTTCTCTAAAAACTGTCGGGCGTACGTGGAAAGCGACTGCATATAGCGCCGCTGCCCTTCCGCGTAGATAGTTTCAAAAGCCAATGAGGACTTCCCCGAACCGCTGGGACCCGTGACCACTACGGCTTGACCGAGCGGAAGGGTGACGTCGATGTCTTTAAGATTGTTCTGGCGTACTCCCTTTAGGATAAGATGGCGCATAGGAATCTTTCACGATAATCTTGGCAGAGATATTTTTCAACCCTCACCCAGGTAAAAGACTTAAGGAGATAGGTTTCATGGGGAAAGCAAGCCGGCTGTTTCTGGGAATAACTCTGGGATTGGTGCTCATTGTGGGTGCCGGGGTCTCTGTGGTGGTCGCCGTGGTTAACGCCCCCGACTTCTCGGGAATGAAAACGAAGCTCGAATACCCCATCAAGCTTGCCGACGGAACTAAAACGAAACGTTGGGTGGGCCCCACGGCACCCGGTTGGGTACCTGCAAAACAGATCTCCAACGACCTTTTGATGGCCGTCATCGCGTCAGAGGACACGAGCTTCTTCAGTCATAATGGGGTCGACTATCACGAACTTCGCGAAGCTATCAAAAAGGACCTTGAAGAGAAGAAATGGGCCAGGGGAGGGAGCACCCTAACTCAGCAGCTCATCAAGAATCTATATCTCAGTCCGGAAAAATCGATTTGGCGGAAAATCCGGGAGTTTTTGTGGGCGCAACAGCTTGAAAAGTCCTACACCAAGTCTCAGATCCTCTGTTTTTATGTAAATATGGCGGAATGGGGCCCAGGCCTTTACGGGATTGGTGCGGCCTCGCAGCACTATTTCCAGAAATCGGCGTCGGAGATAACTCCTAAACAAGGTGCTTTCCTTGCGATGCTTTTGCCCTCACCGGTGAAGTACCACGTCTACTACCAACGTCGTCAGTTGACCGACTGGTCGGCTAAGAGAGTGAACCAAATTCTTCACGTCATGAACGCCATGGGCTTCATCGATGATTCGGCCTATGAACAAGCCCGTATGGAAAGCCTCTGGGGAGAGACGCCAAACCTTATCGATCCTTCAGCGGTGCCTGGCGAAGAAGAGGATAAGTCTCTAGGGAATGAACCGCCTGCGTTAACGGTTAATCCTTCGGGCAAGGGTAAAGGGGGCGACACCAACACCTTCGAACCGCCTATCGATGATACGCCGCAAAGCATTGGAATCCCAGAGGAAACTCCGAAGTCTCCAAGCTCGGATACCCCTGCTTCTGAAACAGTGCCTTCGGCCGACCCTGAGTAGCCCTTGGTATGTCTGCCTAGCGGTGGTAGAAAAGAGGTTGGGATGAAAAAGCGGGGCCCACATTCACCACGTTCCCTTTTTTCTCAGCTCTTTGGGCTGCTGATCGTCATTGCCTTTGTCTCCGGTTGCGGAGGAGGAGCCGTTTCGGGATCTCGTCCCGGAATGTCCGTCGAACAGTTAATCAATAATTTTGTCCTGCTTAACGAATACAGCGAACCGCTAGCGGTAAGAGATCCGGCTACGGGCCTCTCTCCCTACGGAGCGATGGTCTACGCCAAAGACAAAAGTGATCGCATCTACTGTTCGGTGACTCACGTGGCGGCAGGGATTATCAGCACGGCGTCTCACTGTGTGGAAAACTTTCGTAATCTTTTACCTACCGATTTCTATGTGTTTTTTTACAGCAATGAAACCGGAAGGCTTGAGGTCACGACGTTAGAGAGTGCGATTTATATCGGCCAGCAGGACTTTGATGACATCGCGATATTGAGAATTCCTGAAGCTCGAGCTAAAGAGTGGGATGTTTACGGCTCTCCATTAGCCAAGACGGTTAGGCGATTTGCTTCTTCCGCTATCGATAATAAAGTGCAACCTGAACTCGAAAAACCCGCTATTGAGAACGTAACGATTCGTTCTTTTCGTCCCATTGCCAATCCTGGGATGATGTTTGCTCCCTTGCACTGCCAGGCCTCGCGGACCCTACCGTGGGTGGCAAAAGACGGGGGGAAGGGCGCCCCTCTAGATGCCAAAAAATATGTGGCCCCTAACAAGCGACTCGATCCGTCCACCCATCTTTTTGTAAATAATTGCGATGCCACCACCGTTTACGGAAACAGTGGGGCTTCGATCACCTCCGACAGGACCGGGCAGCTTTTAGGAGTCTTTGACTGGAATTTACCCAGAAAGCGTTTTGGAACTAACGAGCTTATTTTTGCTAATGCCCGCGAATGGAAAAAAGTGTGGACTGGGGCGCCTGAGGAAAAGGATTTGGCCAGTGTCTTAGACATCGGCACCGCTTACGATGCCGTTTTGACTCGCTTGGATGTTTTGCCTTTATTGCCTTCCGCCCTGAAGTTACCGTAATTTTATTTCGCGTATCTCCAACAGAACCACTTCTTTTAGATGAACACCGGCCGAAGGTTGCATCCTCGCTTCGCTCCTCGCAATGACAAGGTTGCGCGGACGACCCTTCCCGTTTTAAGCTTCCGAGCATGCGAATCACCTATTTTGTCCTTCCAACTCTTTTCCTCATCAGCTGTGCGCAAACCCCGGCTCGTCAAACGGCGAGCGAGCCAGTCATGCCAAAACGTATTATTGATGCTCACGTTCATTTAGACGACGAGGATCTAGCCAGTAGCCCCACACCCTATAAAGACTTTGTTGATAGTGGCGTGGTGGGAGTGGTCGCTCATTCTTCCTACCATAAGGGCTTACCCCTAGAGCGGCCCAAGAATCTGCCTTTCGGTTTAGCCTATTGTGCGGCTCTCACGGACAAAGTGAAGTTGAACGAGCTTGAGAAAGCGATAAAAGAAGGGCGTTTTCAGTGTTTGAAAGTCTATTTGGGCTACATCCAGAAATATGCTTACGATTCTTTCTATCGGCCGTTTTATAAGATCGCCGAGAAGTACAAAATTCCCGTCGTATTTCACACGGGCGACACCTATTCCAAAACCGCGAAAATAAAATACGCTGACCCTATGACTATCGACGAAGTCGCCGTTGATTTCCCGAAAGTGAAGTTTCTCATCGCCCATCTGGGTAATCCCTGGTTCGCTTCGGCAGCCGAGGTGGTTTACAAAAACGATAACGTCTATTGCGATACCTCCGGTCTTCTACTGGGAGATCTCTCGCAATCAAAGCCCGAGAGTATTGAAGAGATGATCGTAAAGCCGGTGAAGTGGTTTTACCTATACGTAGAAAACCCAAAGAAAATCTTATTCGGCACCGATTGGTCGCTTACGAAAGAGCAGCCCTATCTGGAGGCAATAAAGAAAGCGATTCCCCCAAAAGACTGGGAAGCTGTGTTCTACACGAATGCTAAAGAGTTATTTAATATTCAGGAGAAAAAATAGATTAGCGGATCGGAGCAAGAAGCATCACTCGCCATCCCGGACGTTGGTTAGAAGCCATCGGGAAAAACTGAGAGACGATACCAGTGAGATCGGTCTGGGACGATTCGTCTCCATCACCCATGAGAAGGCGTTTCAGTACGCCACCCTTGTTCTCGGGATAGACGACAGCGGCGTCCTCGGGAAGTCCGCCTAACTTTCGTGCGTCTTTGATAGCATCCTCTTCGCCGCCCAAAGCGTCTACCAATTTGGCCTGAAAGGCTTGGTTGCCGGTCATCACGCGACCATCACACCATTGTTCGATTTCAGCGTCAGAGAGCTTTCGGCGTTCTTTTACTGCGGCTTTGAACTGGGTATGGATGTCGGTCAACATCTTGCCCATGAGCTCTTTTTCATCAGCCGTCATGTCTCTAAAGGGGCTACCGATGTCTTTGAACTTTCCAGCTTTGAGGGTGAAACGCTTAACTTTGGCCCAGGAGTAAAGGCCTTCCGTGTTCATGAACTCCATAATGACGCCGATACTGGCGGTCATCGTTCCCGGATCAGCCCAGATTTTTCTGCCTGCTAAAGCGGTGTAGTAACCGCCGCTAGCAGCCAAAGAGCTCATGGTGATGACCACAGGAATTTTCTTATCGAGTTTCTTCAGGGCCTCGTACATCTCCTGCGAAGGAGCTACTAAACCGCCAGGCGAATTGATTCGAACCACGACCGCTTTAGCGCCAGAGTCTTCTTGAATATCTTTGATCTCTTTAAGCGTGGAGCTTGAGGAAAGAATCATCCCTGTTACGTCAATGACCGCTACATGTCCTTTGCGGCTCGGGGAAGATTTCCCGAACCACGTCGAGCGAGCCACCGCAGTGGTTAGCGCAAGAAGAAGGATAACGCCGCATGAGGCTGCGGCTACGGCCATTAAACGTAAGAAGAACTTCATGTATCGCTTGAAGAGTCGTCGCTAGACTCAGGAGCGGCATCCGCCGCTTCCGCTTCTGGCTTAGCTTCTTCCTCTTCACCTTTCGGCGAAGTGGCTTCGAGCTTAGCAGCGAGCGATTCTTTCATCAGATCTCCAAGGCTGGCACGAGAAGAACTCTGAGAGTGCTTCTGGTAAGCGCGAATGTTCTCGCGCTCTTCGGCCTTGTTGAGGGCTCTGATGGAAAGAGAAAGCTTGTGCTCTTTCATATCCACTGCCGTTACGAGACACTCGATTTCAGTGCCTTCGGCAATGGTTTTAAGTCGTTCTTTGGGTTTGCCATCGCCATCGAGCTCGGAGACGTGAAGTAATCCTTCCACTCCGTTTTCGATTTCGAGGAAGATTCCGAAATCAGCGACTTTGGTAACTTTTCCTTTAACGCGCGTTCCAGGAACGTACTTCTCTGCGACCGAGCGCCAAGGATCATCACTAAGCTGCTTGATTCCAAGACTGAACTTTTCAGCAGCCTTGTCGATGGAGAGGACAACGCAATCAACTTCGTCGCCCTTCTTGAACATCGTATTGGGATCAACGCTTTTGTTTTCCCAGCTAATATCACTGACGTGGATGAGACCATCAACGCCTTCAGGCACTCCGACGAATACGCCGAAATCGGTCGTGTTCTTCACGACACCCTTGATCTTGCTTCCGACAGGATACTTTTCTGCCAAAAGGTCCCAAGGATTAGGCTCGATTTGTTTCATGCCCAGAGAGATGCGACGGTTGCCCGTATCAACATCGAGAACCACCGCTTCGACTACATCGTTTTCGTTAACGAGCTTCGAAGGATGTTTCACTCTTTGCGTCCAAGACATTTCGGAGACGTGGACCAAGCCTTCTACGCCAGGCTCCAATTCCACAAAGGCGCCGTAATCAGTGAGACTGACCACTTTACCTTTTACGCGCATCGACATCGTGTATCGCTCTTCAACGGTATTCCACGGATCGGGCAAGAGCTGTTTATAGCCTAAGCTTACGCGCTCTTTCTCTTCGTCATATTTAAGAACTTTAACTTTGATCTTATCGCCGACTTTGAATAGCTCGGAGGGATGCTTAATACGTCCCCAAGACATGTCAGTGATATGTAAAAGTCCGTCAAGACCGCCGAGATCAATGAACGCACCGTATTCGGTGAGGTTCTTAATCGTGCCTTCGGTGACCATACCCTCTTCAATTTTCGAGAGAGTCTGTTCCTTCATGCGGGCGCGCTCTTCCATAAGGAGGAGGCGACGAGACAACACGATGTTGCCGCGTTTCTTGTTAAACTTAATAATTTTGAATTTGAACGTCTTACCAATGTATTGGTCGAGGTTCTTAGTGGGGCGAATGTCGACTTGCGAACCGGGCAAGAAAGCTTTCACTCCGATATCAACCGAGAGTCCGCCTTTTACCTTCGCGACGACCGTACCTTCTACGAGTTCGTCTTTTTCACAGGCTTCGCTGATCTCATCCCAGGCACGAAGGACATCGGCCTTTTCTTTGGAGAGAATCAGACGACCGTCATCATCCTCAACGCGTTCGATGTAGACCAGAATATGGTCTCCTACATCTACGGTTAGTTTTCCTTGATTATCAAAAAATTCGTTTGCGGGAACGGCGCCTTCAGACTTGTATCCGATGTCGATCGTAACGTAGTCATGGTCGGCTCGTACGATGATGCCTTCTACGACTTCGCCTTCTTGAAACTTCGAGCCCTTGGAGCTCTCTTCAAGCATTTGCGAAAACGTTAGTCCGTTTTCTCTGATTTCTTCTCCGCGATCTTCAAGATCCCGGTCCTCTTGTGGCAGTTCCGGAAGTTCTGTGATGGTGAGTCGTCGTTTCTGTGGCAGCACCGCGCTTCCCTTCGATTCATGACCAACGGACCCTTTTTTAGGAGTTCTCGTTGAAAATTGTTCGCCTAATCCCTGATTGTCCAATGTCATCTACCCAATTCTCCGGTCTCCCGTAAAACGTTCCTTTTACAGGTGAAATCCGCACTAAATAGATTCTTTTCCTACGCTACCCGGTGAGTGTCAACGCCAAACTTGGAGGTTTGAGGCTTAAGTCTATATGGCTTTGTGAAGCCATTCTGAGAGGTTAAGCCGATTGTTTTCACGGCACGATAGGCGCTTTACTTAACCCGTCCCCGTCTCCTTTTCAAGCGTTTATGCCGGAGCCCCCCGGGACCGGATTTCTGACGTCGAATATCGGTCTTCAGCGATTGAAATTCGGACCCCGAAGAAACCCCACTGCCTTGAAATCTGGGTCCCGAAGTTGCTTGGGATATCCTCCATGAAACATCAATTTTTAGTATGGGGTCTTGGGCTTTTGGTTTTGGGCACGGGCTGCCAAAAGGAAAGTGGCTCGGAGCTTGGGGGAGGGGAGATAGCGGTGGAAGTTAACTTTCCGGAGCGGCTCGCCCGAGGCTCGGTCCGGCATCGGGAGCTTTTAGCCCACGTTAGTCATCTATCCTTAAAGGTGGAATCCAAGGAGGGTTATCGTCAGGAACTCTCCATTTCTCCCCAACATTGGGAGAACATCCGCTTGAGTGGGGTGGACTTTCCCAAAAGCGGCTCGGATGAACTGGTCATTCAAGCGGAAATTTGGGAAGTGGGGCGAGAGGCGAAGCGTCGAACACTACCTCTACTAAAAGGGAAACAAAAGATAGGCGCAAAGCAGACCCGTGCTGTCATTTCGCTGCACTACGGAGTCCCGTTTTCCGAGTGGTAGTTTCCGCATGTGAACCTTCCGCCTAGGCCGGTTGGCGCTTTGCGCTCGGGCATGCAAGACAATGCGGAGCGTTAGTTCTTCTGCCAGCCGATCCGACACCAAGACTCCTTGGCGTATGATAAATTTTACTTCTCAATCAGTCGGTACGCTAAGGGGGCAGTGTGCGAACTTTTTTCCTGTTGTCGATTCTGCTTTTTGCAAATCTCGCTTTCGGCGGCCGAGTGGTCTACTCGCCAGCCCTAGCCCCCTGTTTCAGGAAAGTTGTCGCCTCTAACTGATACAATTATTTGACTGGGGATCCGAGTCAGATGCGGGGCGTAGAGGAGCGACAATGTACACAGAGTCATTCAAAGAAGCGATGGTAGTGAAGATGGCGGTGCCCGG
>JBBQIT010000078.1:0-11050 GCA_038325205.1 Bdellovibrionota bacterium | reverse complement strand
GCGCACCAATCAAATACCTCCCTTTTCCCCCACGAATTTTTGTACAATGTTTTGCGAAGCAAGAAATTGGAGTCCAGCTATCAAATTCCTGCGGAAGACAGCTGGTTACTCGCCGCTTGTGAAAAGAATCTCCCCATCATCGTTCCAGGTTGGGAAGACTCAACCCTAGGAAATATCTTTGCTGCCCGCTGCGTTGAAGGAAAAACTTCGACGCGTTCCCTGAAATCGGGAATCGATTACATGATTGAGCTTGCGGGGTGGTATGAGAAAACTTCCCGCAACCATTCGATCGGCTTTTTCCAAATCGGCGGCGGTATTGCCGGAGATTTCCCCATTTGCGTGGTCCCGATGTTAAATCAGGACTTGATTAAGAACGTGGATGTCTGGGGCTATTTCTGCCAAATCAGCGATTCGACGACAAGCTACGGCTCCTATTCCGGTGCCGTCCCCAACGAAAAGATCACCTGGGGCAAACTTGGAATCGATACTCCGAAATTCATTATTGAATCGGACGCCACCATCGTGGCTCCGCTGGTGTTCGCTCACGTGCTTGGATGGTAGGAACGGCTCCGCTCGTTGTTGCCGATCTAGTAAAACACTATCTCAAACCCAGCGGCGAAAAGTTCGTCGCGGTAAATGGCATATCTTTTAGTGTCGCTCCAGGGGAGTGTTTTGGTCTTTTGGGCCCCAACGGAGCTGGCAAATCGACCACCATCGACTGCATCACGGGATTCTATCCTCTGACTTCGGGAGAAGTCTTAGTGGATGGAATCAACATCCACAAAGATCCGAAGTTAGGACGCCAACATCTGGGCATCTGCGCCCAAGATGACACTCTCGATAGTGACTTCGATCTCATGGACCAAATGACTCGCTATGCGACTTTTTTTCGCATCCCGGTTAAAGACAGCCGCGAACGCGCCAAGATGTTGCTGAAGAAGTTTGGACTAGACGACAAAGCGAAAGAGTTGATCTCGTCGTTATCAGGAGGAATGCGGCGCCGACTGCAAGTCGCCCGCGCGCTCATGACCCAACCGAAAGTGCTCGTTCTCGATGAGCCGACCACCGGGCTAGATCCCGACGCTCGAAGGGTCTTGTGGGATGTTTTACGTGAAGAACGAGAGAGAGGAACTGCCATTCTGCTTTCGACTCACTACATGGACGAAGCCGAACGTCTTTGTGACCGCATCGGGATGCTTCATCAGGGCAAACTTTTGGATATCGCCTCTCCAGCAAAGCTTATCCAGAAATATGTTCCTGAGCCAGTCGTGGAAGAGGAAGTCAGACCCGGAGTCGTGTGGAAACGGGTCGCGAATCTCGAAGATGTTTTCTTAAAGCTTACGGGAAATCGTTTAGGCGGCGTGGGGGTGGTTAGATGAGCATGGGAGAAACAGCCTGGGGCATTCGCTGCGTTTGGATGCGCTACTTCGACGTATTTCGAAAAAATATTCTCTACGCCGTTGTCGTCACTTTCACCGAGCCGATTCTTTATCTCATCGCGTTTGGTTATGGCTTAGGTCAGATGATTGGCAAAGTAACTTTGGCCGGAGGTTACGTCGTGACCTACCGCCAATTCATTTACGCTGGAATCGTAGCGCAGGCCGTATTGTTCCAAGGTTTCTTCGATGCGGCTTATGGCAGTTTCATTCGCATGTACTACCAGAAGATCTTTAAGTTGATGGCTTCTACTCCCATCACGATGTCAGAAGTTCTTTGGGGAGAGCTCCTTTGGGATGCTTCGAAAGCCACCTTTTCGGCAAGCGTCGTCCTATTGATCGGAACGCTTAGCAAAGATTTCTCACCTGCCGGCGCCTTGTGTGCTGTTCCCGTTTGCTTTGTCGGAGCGCTTCTCTTTAGTGGATTCGGGCTTTTGACGTCTTCTCTTGCCCAGACGATCGAACAGATTAACTATCCTCAATATCTGATCATCTTCCCCATGTTCTTATTTTGCGGAGTGTACTTCCCTTTAGAACAGCTTCCCAAAGTGGCGGTAGTAATCGCTTGGGTGCTTCCTTTAACCTCATTGGTCTCTTTGGTTCGATCGCTGACGTTACAGCTACCCATTGATGTTAAAGCGGTTCCCATTCTAGCGGCTTGGCTAGTATTTTTTATTTGGATCTCTCGTCGGACGATGACGAGAAGGTTGATCAAGTAAATTTCGTCCGATCGATTTCAAAATTTATCCTGAGCGTAGCGAAGGATCTAGCTAGCGAGCGAAGCCTCATTCAGTCAGCAACCATTTGGGCTATCGCTTTTACCCAGACCGGGGAAGTGTTTAGCGAGGGCACCAAAAAGAGATCGTCGCCGCCAGCGGCCTGAAATTGGGCTTTCCCCCGAATCGCCACCTCTTCCAGAGTTTCCAAACAATCCGCCACGAAGGAAGGGCAGAGAACCACAAGGCGCTTAATTCCGCGGCTAGGCAATGTCGCGTAAAATTCGTCGGTATAGGGCTTAATCCAAGGCGTCCGACCTAAACGAGACTGAAAACAAACAGAATACCGCAAAGGATTGATGTTCAGCTGCTGCGCAAGCTTTCTTGCCGTCATAAAGCACTGATGGCGATAACAGTCCTTATTGGCGGGCACGGACATATCACAGCAGGCTTCGTGCCGAAGACAGTGGCCCCCCGAAGGGTCCGTCTTTTTCACTTGGCGCTCAGGCAAGCCATGAAAACTAAAGAGAACAAGATCATAGGGCTTCTGCTTTATGTAAGGAGCACTAACTTCGGTAACCGCATCTAAGTAACGTTTACTGTCATAGAAAGCCGGTAGAAACTTCGTTTCCCCTTTCCACTCGCTATGTTCTAAGACCTGTTTCACTTTTACTATCGACGACTCTGTGGCTGACAAAGAGTATTGCGGGTACAGGGGCAGTACCGTAAGGGTCTCAATCTTCTCCGCGAGGAGCTTTTTAATCGCGCTTTCAATCGAAGGGCTCCCGTAGCGCATAGCCGCTTCTACTACCGCCTTTCCTTTAAGGAGCTCCTTAACGGCAGCCCCCAGATCTAGGGTGTGAGTGAGCAGCGGTGACCCATTTTCCGTCCAAATTTTTTGATAGAGCAACGCCGAAGCTTTCGACCGCCTGGGAACAATACCTACATTCACCAGAAGCCAGCGCGCGATGTAAGGGATATCGACGACATAGGGATCCATCAGAAATTCGCGCAAGTAGATGCCGACGTCCTTCGGCTGACTACTCTCAGGAGTTCCTAAATTTATGAGCAGTACTCCGTGCTTCGGCGTAGGTAGATCCATGGAGCCTTTCGTGACAATAATTGTCACCTATGTCAACTCGTTTAGGGAACGTAATTAATCGTTAAACACTTTCTCCGATGGAAACCGGTTGGCCCATCAATTGCTTTACCAGGGTCCGGGATGGGAAGGCGATCGGGCTTTTTCTAATTTATGGAAGGAGAATGGGGATTTCTATGAAGACCTTATTCGCAGGTATTGTTCTTGTTTCAGCGTTAATGATCAGTGGATGTGGCAACAGCTGCCCGAATGGAAGTACGCTTCCAAACGGAAGTTGCAGCACGACTCAACCTTACGGTCAAACCGGTTACGGTGGACAACCAGGTTACGGTGGACAACCAGGTTATGGTGGACAACCAGGCTATGGTGGACAACCAGGCTATGGTGGTTACCAACAGCCGGGTTATGGTCAACCTGGTTACGGTCACTAATCAGATTCGCGTTCGGCGAGCTTTTGCAACTCTGCTTTTTTGGCGTTGTATTGCTTGAGAAGGCTATCAAACTCTCGGCGGTTTTCCGTCCAGACGCTGACGTCCTTTTTCAATTGGAGACGTTTCTCTCCGATTTGAGAAAGATTCTCTTTCAATTCACGAATGAGCTCGCTAACCTTGTTGATTTTTGGTGCCGCGTCGGATTTCCAATCCTCTAGTTTACTTTTTTCAAGCGTCACCTTTTGTGCGTCGTAACTCGGCCCACCTTTGGCGTTTGAACCGATAGACTGAGGAAGACTGCTGGCATTTTCGCGCTCTAACTTTGCGATCTTCTGTAGCTGTGTGTCTGTTTTGGCCAATTGGCCAGCGGCATCTACAAGATAAGCGTCGTATTGTGCGCGTAATTCTTGGTGCTCTTTTTCAAGAGCGCTCACATCATCCAATTCGATTTGAAGCGTTTTGAGATTCTTTTGTATGATATCAAGATTCGTTTGCGCGTCTTTGATGTTCTGGTTCAGAACTTCAATATTCTTACTGACCCTCTGCAGTCCCGTAGCACTCAGCTTGGGCTGCAAACGTCCGGTAGTCGTGTCCATCTCGGAGTTTTTATCCGTCGAAGCACCGAAAGCTGGACTTAGCCCTACAAAAATAATCACCAAAAAAGCAAATTTAGCCATTCGCGTCATTAGTTTAGCTCCAGACACAGTCATCATCTAATTATTCTAGCATTTAGTTAGATTTTGTCGCGACTGCGACAGAATCTAGTTGGTGAGAGATACCGATTTTAGCCGCTGAATGACCTCGGCAGACATCCAATCCTGCGGCCCAAGCCATTTGTAGAGAACCTGGCCGTTATGATCTACTAAGTAAGTTTCGGGAAACCTTATCGTCCCCATTGTGGTGGAAAAAACCCCGCTCTTGTCCCACAAAGTGGTGAAGCTTGGGCTGAAATCGACAGTGGCGAAAAGTGAAGTCAAATCACCCAAAGCGTCGTCTACCGAGATAGTTACCAGTGCTATCTTTTTGGACTTCGACTCCTTCAACTGCCGGTTCAGATACTCTAAGGAAGGTAGCTCCTGTACGCAGGGGGCGCACCAAGTAGCCCAAAAATTAACGATTAGAGAGCCCTCAGGGGACGGCAAATAGGAGGCTAAGCTTGCCTTAGTAACGGCCGTAGCGGTCGCCCCTTTCCCACCCTTCACGAGTGGAAAAGCCATGTCGAGAGACATTTTTGCGGCAGCTGCAGTCGGAGTTTTAGGAGAATCGACTTGAAAAGACGTCTTGCGTAGAAAATTGGGCAGAATGGCCAAAGCCGCCAAACCAATAATGACCCCTGTCATGCAGGCAAGCGCAACCGAAGTTGATTTCTTTAGTGCCACAATGATTAGGGTCCCAGATTAGAGTAAACAAAACAAGCAGCATGTAAACCTGGCCTGCCTGGGCGTAGCCAAAAGCGCTCGCCAGGGCAAAGCTGAAAGCGAAGCCTGGAGTTACTCTTTGTCTTTTTTCTTGGACTTGGTCTCGACCTTATCTTTTGGAGATTCAGGTTCTTTAGAAGCCGCTTTTTTCTCGCGAGGTTTGCCTTTGTCACTCGCTGCCGCTTCTACTTTTTTCTTAGAATCAGCTTTTCCAGCCCCTTTTGCAGTCTTCTTGGCCTTGCTGTCTTTGTCTTTTTTCGCAGCCTTTTCGTCTAATTCAGGCATGTAGCGAATGACGCACATTTCAGCGTTATCGCCAGCGCGATTTTTCGCCAAGCGAAGGATTTGGGTGTAGCCACCCGGTCGGTCTTTGAAACGAGGAACTAAATTCGAATAAACATGGGCAATCGCCGAGCGAACGCGGTTAGTTCCGCTAGTCGTTTCGGTGCTTCCCAAAAGACTGATAATTTGCCGACGAGAATGGACATCGCCGTACTTGGCTAACGTGACCACTCGTTCTGCAAACCATCGAAGTTCTTTGGCGCGAGCTGGAGTCGTCTTGATCGCATCTCTTTCGATGATGGCAAGAGTCATCGTTCGCATCATCGCTCTGCGATGAGGAGCACTAACTCCAAGTTTTCGGCCTGTGTGAGCGTGTTTCATAGAAAATTCCCAGCTGAAACTAGTTCAAAGTGTCTGAACCGTCTTTTTTCTTCTTTTGAGCAAAGTAGTTTTCAGGATCGAAACTATCGACCTTCACTCCGAAACCAAGACCCATTTCGGTCAGGATTTCTTTGATTTCGTTGAGAGACTTACGACCAAAGTTTTTGGTCTTAAGCATCTCGGCTTCCGTCTTTTGGACCAATTCGCCGATATATTTAATACCCGCGTTTTGGAGACAGTTCGCCGAACGAACCGAAAGTTCGAGTTCATCAACGGTACGATAAAGGTTTTCGTTAACCTTCTCTTTTTCGATGACAGGTTCTTGAATTTCGGGCTCAAGCGTTTCATCAAAATTGATGAAGATGTTGAGTTGATCCTTCAAAATCTTAGATCCGTAAGCAACGGCGTCTTCTGGACGAACCGAACCGTCAGTCCAAACTTCGAGTTCTAGTTTGTCATAATCAGTACGTTGACCGACACGGGCATGACCTACGATGTAGTTAACTTTTCGCACAGGCGAAAAGAAAGCATCGATCGGAATTACACCAGCGGCTAAGTCTTCACGACGAAGGTTTTCAGAGGATACGTATCCTTTACCGTACTCCAAACGAAGTTCAGCGCGGATTCGGCCTTCTTTGCCTAAGTTGCAAACGACTTGATCAGGATTGAGTACTTCCACCGTATCATCTACCTGGATATCTGCAGCAGTGACAACGCAAGGACCCTGTTTGTCGATGGTGACCGTTTTCGGGCCTTCGACATACAATTTAAATCGAACTTCTTTGAGGTTCAGAATGATATCCGCGACATCTTCGTTCGCATCGGGAATCGTCGAGAACTCATGAAGCACTCCATCAATGCGAACTGCCGTGATGGCAACGCCTTGTAAGGAGGACAGGAGAATTCTTCTAAGCCCATTACCGATCGTTGTTCCGAATCCTCGTTCAAGAGGTTTCGCTACAAACTTTCCGTAGGTATCCGTGAGAGTATCTCGCTCAATTTCCAGACCCTTAGGTTTAATCAAACTTCGCCAATTTTTTGGGGCAAGAGTAATATCCATCGTTATTCGTTCCTTATCTGGAGTAGAGCTCCACAACTAAATTTTCCTCGATCGGTACCGTGATGTGGTTCCGTTCGGGCAAATACTTAACCTTCCCCTTGAACTCGCCAGGATGCATCTCAACCCAATCAGGCGTTTCACGCTTCTTCACATTTTCCATCGCGCGAAGGATGGGGACTGCTTTCTGGCTCTTCGGTCGTACCGTAATTTCATCATTAATGCGTGTGATGTAGTTCGGGATGTTAACCGATTTTCCATTCACCAAGAAATGCTTGTGAAGGACAAGCTGACGCGCTTCTTTACGACTATCAGCGAAACCTAAACGATAGACTACGTTGTCGAGACGAGTCTCAACACGTCGAAGCAGATTAAGCCCGGTAGCGCCTTTTTGCCGTTCCGCCGTTTCAAAATGCCCTCGAAACTGACGTTCCAACAAACCGTAAAGACGCTTCACTTTTTGTTTTTCACGAAGCTGTAAGCCGTAGTCCGAAAGTTTGGTACGACGTTGTCCATGCTGCCCCGGTGGATACGCGCGACGTTCGAATGCGCACTTATCTGTAAAGCATCTGTCCCCTTTGAGGAACAGTTTCATGTTTTCTCGACGGCAAAACTTGCAAACCGATGTTGTCGATCTAGCCAAAGTAAACTCCTAACTAAACACGCCGACGTTTCGGCGGGCGGCACCCATTATGGGGAATCGGGGTAATATCCCGGATAAACGTAATTCTAATTCCAGCAACCTGAAGACCGCGCAATGCAGTCTCTCGACCAGCTCCCGGACCGTTAACAAAAACCGAAAGGGATTTTACTCCTTGATCGACCGCAATACGGGCGGCGTCTTCGGCTGCTACTTGAGCAGCGAAAGGGGTACTCTTACGAGCGCCCTTAAAGCCTTTTCTTCCGGCGGAAGACCAACAGATCACATTACCTTGCGGATCAGAGATCGTGATGATGGTGTTATTAAAAGAGCTCTGAATATAAGCGACGCCGGCCGGGATTTCCCGTCGCGACTTCTTTCGCTTTTCCTTAACCTCTTTTTTTTCTGGTTCTTTTGCAGCCTCAACAGGCTTTGTTGTCTCAGTCGCCATTATAAATCCGGCTCCCTATTTCATAACCTTAAGCTGTTTACGTACCGACACCGTCTTGCGTGGGCCCTTGCGAGTGCGCGAGTTGGTGTGAGTTCGTTGTCCACGCACAGGAAGATTTTTCCGATGTCGCAGTCCACGATAAGTTCCTAGATCCATCAGACGCTTAATGTTCATGCTGATGGTTCGGCGAAGTTCACCTTCTACCGCAAAATTCTTTTCAATGTGCTCGCGAATCAGAGCGACTTCTTCTTCGCCCAACTGATCCGTCTTTTTATTCGGATCCATGTTGATCAAAGAAAGGACCTTTTTAGCCCGACTTCGACCGATTCCGAAGATGTAGGTTAGTCCAACTTCGATGCGCTTATTTCTGGGGAGATCGACTCCCGCAATACGTGCCACTGTTGCTTACCCCTGTCTCTGCTTGTGACGTGGATCTTCGCAGCTCACTCGAACTACGCCGCCTCGTCTAAATATGCGACATTTAATACAAATTTTCTTTACAGACGCTCTGACTTTCACGAAGCCACCCTAAAATAAAAATCCTATTTAGGACAATTCCCAATAAGTTGTCAATTCCATTGCTTAAAGCCCAACGACACTAACTGATCTTTTTCGGGAGTGCAATCCGCCATTTCACCTTTTCCAGAGCTATTTTCACTCTGCGGAAAGGCCGATTTGGCCCCGGTTTCGCCCCTGATAAAAGAGCTCTTCTGTGCCCTAGTTTTGGCCCAAAATTCAGCCAAAAAGCCCTAGCTCAACCTCGCTAGTAACCCAAAGCCTGGCGATATCCGAGATCTTCCCACTCAGTGAGAATTTCGGGCTCCCCTTCAGTGATCACTAAGGAATGCTCGAAATGAGCAGACAACCTTCCATCCTTAGTCACTGCGGTCCACTTATCATCTAAAACTTTAACTCCCGAACCGCCCGCATTGATCATCGGTTCAATGCAAATTGTCATTCCTGCGCGCAACTTCAAGTTGGAAGCGCCCGCTTCGTAGTTAGGTATTTGCGGATCCTCATGGAGTTTCTGTCCGATACCATGCCCCACAAATTCTCTGACGACTCCGAAACCAAATGGTTTCACGGTGCCCTCAACGGCGCGCGCAATATCTTTAAGCGTATTTCCCGCTCGAGAAGCGGCGATTCCTGCATAGAGAGAATCAACCGTCGCTTTCATTAAAACTTTTGCTTCATCCGAAACTTTTCCGATGGGAATCGTAATCGCGCTGTCGCCGTAAAATCCTTCGTAGACCAAACCGAAATCGAGTCCGACGATATCTCCATCGACTAATTTCCGAGCAGAGGGAATTCCGTGAACCACTTGTTCATTTACCGACGTACACAAACAATGTCGATAGCCCATATAGCCTTTGAACGCAGGTTTTGCACCCAACGCTAAAGTCATCTCTTCGGCTTCACGATCGAGATCTTCTAGAGTCACACCGGGAGCTGCTATCTCAAAGAGATGCTTCAGCACTTTGGCGGTTAGCTTTCCCGACTTGCGCATGATCTCTAATTCTCTATTTGATTTTACGTGAAGCATCAGGAAAGAATTTTCGTGAGATCGTTTTGAACGGTGTCTACTGGCGCATCCGCTTCAACTTGAAAAAGGCTCTCTTGGTCTTTGTAGTAATTAAGAAGCGGAGACGTTTGTTTTTGGTAAACATCTAAACGCGTCACTACGACGTCTTCTGAATCATCCGCTCGTTGAATCAGTTTTCCGCCACACTTGTCACAAACGCCCGCGACTTTAGAGGGCATGAACTTTACATGAAATGGCTCGCCACACTTTTCGCAGATACGACGCCCCGTCAATCGTTCGACCAATTTTTGCGCATCGACGTGAAAAGAGATCGCCTTATTTACTTTAGTCGACGCGTTTTGATCCAACGCTTGGGCCTGAGGGACGGTTCTTGGGAACCCGTCTAAAATTACTTTTGCTTTGGGAAGTTCAGAGAGAACGTTTTGTATGAGCTCGATCATAATCGAGTCAGAAACTAACTCTCCTCGATCAATAGTGGCTTTCGCTCTTTTTCCTACATCGGTGCCTTTTTGAATAGCGGCACGAAGCATGTCGCCTGTAGAAAGATGAACAAAACCGAGGCGTTCCGCCAGACGCTTGGCTTGCGTCCCCTTTCCAGAACCCGGCGCTCCTAGAAAGACGGTAATATTCACACTACCCTCGACGCCCGCGAAGCTTCGCACTCTTCATGAAGCCTTCATAGTCTCGAGTCAGTAAGAACGTTTGGATCTGCGCAACGGTATCTAAAGCTACACCGACCAAAATCAGGAGCGTAGTACCGCCGAAGAAAAAGGATACTTTAAACTTATTGATCAAAAAATCCGGAAGCAAACAGATCATCGCTAAGTAAAACGCTCCACCGAAGGTGATGCGGGTTAATACTTTATCGATATACTCGCTCGTGCTCTTACCAGGACGGATTCCAGGAACGTAACCGCCGTACTTTTTCAGGTTGTCCGCTACGTCCTCAGGATTGAAGACAACGGCAGTGTAGAAAAAGCAGAAGAATACGATGAGTCCGACGTAGAAACTATAATAGAGCGTTCCGCCTCGTTGAATCGTATCGCGAATAAATTCGGCAATCGGATTCGAGGGCAATAACGCAACGATCGTGATCGGAGCGGCAAGTAACGAACTCGCGAAGATGGGCGGAATCACACCGCTAGTATTTAGCTTAAGCGGCAAATGAGTCGCTTGTCCTTGATACAATCGGCGCCCTACTTGACGTTTGGCGTATTGAATCGGAATGCGACGCTGACCTTGCTCGAGGAAAATAATAACTGCGACGACAAAAACCATGAAACCAGCCAGGAACACCAACATCAGAGGAGAAATCTGACCGTCTTTTACCATCTGGAACGTTTGGTTCGCGGCACTGGGAATACCCGCTGCGATACCAGCGAAGATGATAAGAGAGATTCCGTTTCCGATACCGCGCTCGGTGATCTGCTCGCCTAACCACATGATGAAGGAAGTTCCGGCAGCTAACGTAATCATGCTTAGCGCTCGAAACACCCCCGGATGGGCCAAAAGGCCTGAGAGCTGAACTAATTTGTGATCTTCGACGCTAATAAGAACGCCCGTGATACCGAAGGCCTGGAACATAGCAATGAGTAC
>JBBQIT010000077.1:0-11054 GCA_038325205.1 Bdellovibrionota bacterium | reverse complement strand
GCCTCCACCGCACGATAACGGAACTTTTGATATCTTTGAGACTGCAACTGTTTCTCTAAGATAGCCGAGATACAAAACTCAAAGAGAGTCTCTTCGTTGTCTGCTGCGATAAGAGTGCGTACCGCCATCATTAATTTTTCGCGGCTCTCCGTCGTCATTCCTCTAAGAGCGGGAAGGCATAGATCGAGCAACGGCAATTGAAACGCGTGTCCCAAGTCGTGAATTTTAGCGTGAGCCGAGTTGACCGCTGCCGCAACGTTTTGATCCTCAAAGAGACTGAGTTGAGCAGCTCTTTTACCAAAGTCATCATCGGCTAATAAAGCAAACACCAGAGTCGTTGCTCCATCCGAGCTTCTAGATTGCACAGCGATATCCTCAGGGATGTTTGCATGAATCGCCTGAGCCACCTCTAATTTTTCTGATGAAAGAGTTCCGATAGAATCCATCACCGCCGCTGTCGAAACGGTTGCTAAGATATCGAGGTCAGAGAAATCATTTTTGCGTGAGGCGGGCCCATGATCGGTTTTCCTTTTAGCTTTTTCCTCAAGCTCTTTGAAAACGTCTTCGGCGGACCTCGTTGCAAGCCCGGGATAAATCTTCTTTCCCTCTTCAGCAAACTGCTCCGGGTTAAAGCTGGGATCGATCCTCTTGATTCTATCTTCGATCGCAGGATGGGTGGCTAAAGCTGAATTGGGACTTCCAAACCCCTGTCCAAAAAGAAGATGGCTGAATTGTTCGGTGCGAACATTTCGAAGTGACGAACCTCGCAAGAAAACTTTCTTTAGCGCTCCCCCTATTCCTTCGGGGTTTCTAGTGAACTGAACGGCAGAAGCATCGGCTAAGAACTCTCTTTCACGACTGACAGAAGCTTTAATAAGCCGTCCAAAGAAGACGCCCACGTACCCAATGACCGCAAGCGATAGTCCGGCGAGCCAAGCCACCAAAACGAGTTTTCCAGAGTCGTCGTCGGAATCACTAGATGAAGATCTCGAACGAGAAGAACCGAAGGTGCTGGTTTCGGCTAAAAGCCTAAGTGTTCCCAGCCCGATAATTCCCAATCCCATGATGCCACTCAGAACTCCAATCAGCCTAAGATTTAAGCGCATGTCGCCATTAAAGATGTGACTAAATTCGTGGGCTACCACTCCTTGCAGCTCGTCTCGATCCAGCGAATTGAGTGCGCCCTTGGTTACCGCGATTACCGCATCATTAGGGGTATACCCAGCGGCAAATGCGTTGATGCCGTCTTCATCCAAAACGTAGACGTCTGGCACCCTCGTTCCTGAAGCAATGGCCATCTCCTCCACCACGTTACGCAGCACCCTTTCATTCGGATTCCGCGTTTCCGGGGAAACGAGCGACCCTCCGGCGAGACGAGCGACGGCGTTACCGCCTTCTGAGAGCTGCAAAGTTCGCGCTAAGGTTCCAATGAGGATAACCGCCAGAGTAAATAAGGTAGTACAGAGAATGACAGTAGAGTGAACATCCGGAGGTTCCGTTCCATAACGTCTCTGAGAAGAGACCAGATCCGCGATCAAAATCGCTGCAAAATCTACCGTAACAACAATAGAAATTACCGCAAGAATGAAGAGAAACACCAAGAGAGATGTTTTGGATCGTGCTCGCTGCTGATGTTCAAAAAAGTTCATGAAAGGTTCGTTAGAACGATACTTTCACGGCTTCTCGCTCTTTGGATTCTGTGATCTCGAAGGACGTCGCGGGGAGAAAGCCACCGAAACCAGCCACCATGCTGTTTGGAAAACTCTCTCGAGAAGTATTGTAAGACATAACGGAATCATTGTAGGCCTGACGAGCAAACGCAATTCGATTTTCAGTCGAACGCAGTTCCTCCATCACACTAGCCATCGTCGCATTTGCTTTTAGGTCAGGATATTGCTCGGAGACGACCATGAGACGTCCCAACGAACCTTGAAGACCACTTTCCGCGGCCATCATTTTTTTGAAAGCTTCTGGATTGCTCGCATCTCCGCCCAGTGACTTATTTGCAGCGACCGCTTGATTGCGAGCAGCGATAACAGCTTCAAGCGTCTGACTTTCGTGTTTCAGGTAGCCTTTGGCTGTTTCCACAATGTTGGGAATCAGATCGTAGCGTCGTTTCAACTGCACATCGATCTGAGAGAACGCGTTCTTGAATTGATTTCGCAGGCTGACCAGCCGATTGAACATTCCAACCACGATCAAACCACCGAATACCAAAATTCCTACCAGCACCAAGACAGCAATCATAAGACTCCTTTTCGTGTCCCTAGGGGGTCACATGCAATAACACCTTTAGAATCCAAGCGTCAACTCCAGTGAAAAAGCCACGATTATAAGCACTTAAGGGCCATTAGGCCATGCGGATCGCTTCAGTTGGATGCTCATTAGACGGAGTAGCGGGGCGCTAAGTGACAGGCATTTTTCATCACGATCTTGCGTTGCGTTATCTAAAAATGCTAAGCCTACTAAAGGTCGGTAACGGAGGTAATCGCGTGAAAATTAGAATCTTTGTTGGCGCTGTTCTTTTTCTGGCGTCGTCTGTTGGATTCGCGGTGGACTATGTCTGTCCAAAGGTGGTTCAAACCTCCTCTGGCTATTATGTAGCGGAGTCCAGACCTCTGGTGGCCCGAGATGAGTCCAAAAACGAAGCGCCTCGCGGCCAATCCCGATCCGGCGAAAATATTGCGCCACCGTTGATCCGCTCGGGAATCGGAATGCGCGTTCAAGTGATCATCCCTTAAATTCACGGAGGCGCAAGCCATGCCTCCTGAATCTTGTCGTTTATGTCGAACCCCTTCCATTAATTTCGGGCAGGGGTTAAATCAACGCCTCTTTCTCCACTGTGAAAATTGCGATTGTGTATTTTCAAGTGTCGCTTCCCTACTCTCTTCCATTGAAGAAAAGCAACGTTATCTTCAACACAACAACCAGCCCACTCCTCAGTACGAAGATTTTCTCAATCGATTAGTGATTCCCGTAAGCCAGAGATTGAGAGGGAAAAAAAAGGGGTTGGATTTTGGATCGGGGCCGGTCCCCGTGCTCTCTCAGTTATTAAAAAAACACGGACACACGATGGTCCACTATGACCCCTATTTTTTCCCAGAGAGGGCGCTGCTTGAAGAAAGTTTTGATTTCATCACTTGCTGCGAGACTGCCGAGCACTTTCACCACCCAGAGCAAGAATTTGTTTTGCTAGATAAGATGTTGCAGCCAGGCGGCTATTTGGGGCTGATGACTCAAATGCAGACGGAGTGGACTGGATTTTTTGATTGGTACTATCCGCGCGATCCCACGCACGTAATGTTCTACAGCCCGCGCACCATGGAACACATAGCAGCGAGATTTGGATGGGAGGTTGAATTCCTGCCGCAAAATGTTGTGATTTTTAGAAAAGCTCTCTAGTTAACCGCTTCATTCTGCGGACTATGATCGACCACAGTGAGCTTTGGACGGGAGTATGTGGTCACCGGCGCCAAACCCTTGGTGTCCATATTACGACGCGCTAGCTGTTGCACTTCTTGGAATCGAATGTGGAGAGTATTTAAAACCAGTCCAATCATCCCAAAGCTGATGCTGATCATCGTAAGTGTATTGTGCAAGTAACTCGCCGTCGGCATCAAATAGAGTGAAGGCAAAGTCACTCCAAAATAGAGCAACATTCCAAAAGATGCGAAAAAGAGTAGCGGTCGCAAGTCTCTGGCTAACCAGACTATGGTTACTAAGACTTTATATCCGTCCGAAAAAGTACGCAGCTTACTGTGGCTGTTCGGTGGACGATGACGGTACTTCAAAGCAACTTCGCGAATCGAAAATCCGTAGATCAAAGAATAAACGGTAAGTTCCGTTTCCACTTCAAACCCATTACGCATGAAGGGAATATTTTTTACAAAAGCGCGAGACATCGCACGATAGCCGGAACAAATGTCCGTAAGGTTACTACGGAAAATAACATTGATAAGTTTTAAGATAAGAGCATTGCCAAACCGGTGAAACTTTCTAAAGGCAGTCACGGAATGATCTTCTAGGCGGCTTCCCACCACCATATCAGCTTCCCCACGGAGAATGGGCTCAATCATGCGGTGTACGCCTTTGGCGTCATACGTGTCATCAGAATCAACCATCAGGTAGATGTCGGCTTCCACGACTTCAAACATCTTCCGCACTACGTTGCCTTTTCCTCGTTGAGTAACCGGGACAACGGTTGCACCTTCCTCAAGAGCAATCTCTACAGAACGATCGGTAGAGTTGTTATCGAAGACATACACATCGATCGAAGGGACTTCCTTTCGAAAATCCCTAATCACATTCCGAAGAGTGAGCTCCTCGTTCAAACAAGGGAGCATCAAGGCGATGCGAGGAATTCGAGCTTGGCTTGTAGCGTGCGATTTTAGTGTCGGCATAGAGTGATTGGCCTCGTGGACGTTCACTCTTCTTATCGGAACTACCCCTTCCAATTGTGAGGGTTTTCTCACAATTGAAGGCGCATCGCATTAAGTGCCGAACAATTCGATTCTATTTCACATCCGCTTTGGACGTTGGGTTGTCTTCATCCCCGTTGACGCCAAAGAGATTACTCATGTCCATCTTATCCGCGAGATCTGGATACGAAAGGATCTCCTTCCCGTTCGCCCAGTCGTCGACGGCATGAATAAGTGTCAGGTTGATCTTCTGTCTCTCATCAAACGCCGTTTCGAGTCCGTTGTTCATAATGTCCAACGACTTCGTTCGATTCACGACGCTCTTCGGAGACTTACGATAGAAGTAGTTAGTGTTGTAGTAGGTGTACGAAGTACAGCTATGGAGCCGAAGTGGCGGCCGAGGCTGGGACAGACGCCGCCTCCCGCGCGATCTCTGGCGCCGTGGCATTGTTCACTTTTGTTTTACTGATTGCTCTGCAGTCTGAGTTACATTCCAGCCGGCGGTACTACGGGGGGCGGAGACGGGGCCGGTTCACCACCACCTGCCGGAGGATCCATTGGGGGCATTACCGGAGGCGCCACAACGCCGGGATCAGCTACCGGAACCGGAGGGCGGAACGCTGGATCAGGGATCATCGCTGGATTGGTACAGATCCAGAAGCCAACGGGAAACGTATCTCGTAATTGGCCGCCATCGGTCATGCACGTGGCTGTGGTGTTACCACCAAGAGTTCCACAAAGTCCTACCCAATCGGCGGGAGGCGCATTGCAGTCGACTTCAGTGACGGCTCCACGTGCGGGATTGCATTTAAATCCAATGGGAACCGCATTGGGGTTACATCGGGCTTTGCACTCGTCGATCTTGTCGTTCTTCATGCAGTTTTTCAGCATGGCGTAATCTCGACAAGGCGCTGGCTCCGGAACCCAGCCGCCTGCATATCGATTGATAATTCCAGGACAGTTTGTCGGGCCAAACATTCTTCCGCCACCTTGATTAAGGGGGGGCGGTCCATTCGGAGGAAGGGGGTCATTTCTAACTAAGTCGTCGTGAATCTTTTTAATGATGTCGTCAATCTTCTTGATGATATCGATCAAGTCATCAATTCTTCCAATAATGTCGTCAATCTTGGGTAACTCGATCGCGCCAATGAGGTCCATCAAACCAGAAAGCGACAGGTCAGTTAACATGAACTGATTTTTCTTCACTAACAAGGAGGACGACGAGCCGGAGTTACTTCCACTCCCTGCCAACTGGTTGCGAAGACCTTGGAGCGTCAGTCTGTCGGCTGCCGAAAGGCCAGAGTCGGGCGCCGCAAGAAAGGCATCGATCGCTTTGATGATATCTGAGGGCTTCACGGGGAAGGCCCCTAAGATCTGATCGACGAGCGATTGCGGATCGCCTGTGATCGAGCCGTCTTTAATGCCCTGTAACTGGAACTTCAAAGCTTGTAATGAGAGGCTTGAATTAGAAACCAAGCCGTGTGCGTTAGCCGTCAGCGATAAGGTTTGTGAACCCGATTGGGTGGCCTGGTCTGATTTTGTGCAGCTTACGGAACCCAAGTACAGGCAAAAGGAGAGCAAAGAAATAACGGCGCTTTTTAGTCTCATGGCGGGAGATCTTGCAGGAAGTGCGCCGTAGGTAATTCGTAGCTAAGGGAATTTCAAAATCGTATGGGGTTTGTACAGGCGATCTTATCGAAATTAGGAAGTTCCTGGATCTGGTACGGAAAGGGTGTCCAGAACTTCGACACCAAAAAGTCGACAGGCTTTGAGCCTGGGATTTTATCTTTCATCGATTTTCCGAAACGCCGCTCCCCGTCTTGATAGGGTAAACTTCAGTCTACTCAATCGTGAAAAACTACTTCTAATCTGGGCACCTTCTTATTCCTCGCTTCTATGAGCGGGAATGAATATCGTGAAATTTCTTAAAGATGCCGCCGTAAGTGAGTAGGGAGTCGTATGTGCCCTGCTCTTTTAGGAGGCCATGGTCGAGCACGAGGATGTCATCGCACTCTTGAATCGTCGAAAGGCGATGCGCGATAACGATAGAAGTGCGGGTAGAAAGAATTTCATGAATCGCTTCCATCAAACGCTTTTCCAAACGCGTATCTACACTAGAAGTCGCTTCATCCAATACTAATAATGGGGTATCGAAAACGAGAATCCGAGCGAACGAGATGAGTTGGCGTTCGCCGAGCGAGAAATTAGTTCCGCCCTCGTTTACGATCATATCAAGGCCACCACGATTTTTGATCACATCCCACAATTGAGCGCGCTCACATTGAGATCTTAGGTATTGGTCTGTAAAACCTTCTTTTCCCAAGCCTAGATTCTCTCGAACCGTCCCTTGAAAAAGATAAATCTCTTGATGAACCACGCCGATGTGTCGTCTTAGATCAAACCTGTCCCACTGATCTAAGGGACGGCCACCGAAACTAATTTGCCCAGAAGTCGGCTCATAGAACCGGAGTAACAACCGAATCAAAGTAGACTTTCCACTCCCCGTGGCGCCCACTACGGCCAGCTGGCGCCCGGCGGGCAATTCAAAGCTAACATTTTCTAACGCTAAGGAATCGCGGCTAGGATATTTGAAGCTGACCGACTCAAAGACAATGGATGCCGTTTGGGGAGCAATCACTGGTCGCGTGCTATTGCCCATTCCGGCTTTCGAAGCAGCGAAAATTTCTTCTTCGGTTGGCTCTTCCAGAATATTAACCACACGCTCAGCGGAGACCATCGCAGAAAGGAAAGTGTTGTACTTTTCCACAAGATCGCGAATGGGCTGAAATAGGTTCCTAAGATAGCCAATGAAGGCGACCAAAAGTCCGATGCTAATTTGACCTTCGATAACCCATTTGCCGCCGACGATGAGAAGCACCGCCATAGCCACGCCATTTAAGGAGTTGGTCACAGGCTGCACACTGGCAAACACCTTGAGCGACTCTAGCGAAGCCACTTGATGTTCAAGAACGATGCGTTCAAACCGGTCCAAGCGTTCTTTTTCCGCAGACAATCGCTGAATGGTTGCGATAGCCCCGATATTCTCACCAAGAAAAGCATTGATCTCTGCTAGTTTTATTCGAATCTTTCGATAGGCGATCGCTAGTCGATAACCAAAATAGCGAATGCTGATCACGACCAAAGGAAAACTTAGCAAGGTATAGGCTGAGAGTTTCCAGTTCATCCAGAACATCGCAAGGATGGTTCCTGCGATCACCATGATGTCCAAAGCGAGAACCGAAATAGACGCCGTGAAAAGTTCGCTAAGCGATTTAATATCGTTTACGACACGAGTCAAAAGTCTGCCGGTAGGATTCTTGTCGAAGTAAGGCACGGGCATCCGGGCGATGCGAGCAAATAGGAGTGACCTTAAGTCATGTGTAATTCCCTGACCGGTCGACTGGATCACATACGCTTGGAGGGTATCGAGCACCATTTTGAGGACGATCAAAACAAAGAAGGCGACACACAACTTCATTAAGATCGCTTGACCTTGCCGAATCTCGATCGTGGCATCTACCGTCCTGCCTACTACCAGCGGCAGAAGAATTTCGATGGTCGTCGTTAAGACAATAAGTAGGACGCCCCACAAAAGCCGAGTGCGATACGGCTTGAGCGCCGGCCAAAGGCGACGAGTGATATCAACGGCACTGGTAGTACCTAGTTTTTCGTCACTAGTGATCATTTTACTGCTTCTGTCTCCACTGCCGTCTCAAACCCAGAACTTTCGATCATGCGTTCACTCTTTTCCCAAAGCACTCGATAGAGACTACTTCGCTTAAGGAGATCTAAGTGATGGCCGGAATCCACAATCTTTCCTTCATTCAAAAGCCATATCTCGTCCATGCGAGGCATGATGGAAAGGCGGTGAGAGGCAAAACAAACGCTTAGGTCCGGATACAACGCAAAAAAGTTTTCGATGATCTGATTCTCGATGTCGACATCGACCGCCGAAAAGCTGTCGTCCAAAATGAGAAGGGTTGGCTCTCTGACCAAAGCTCGGGTCAACGCGAGTCTTTGTTTCTGTCCACCGGAGAGATTTACTCCCCTTTCGCCTAACTGGGTTTCAAAACCTTTGGTTAGTTCAAGCACTTCACTTCGAATCACAGATACTTTTGACGCCGTTTCAATAGCGGAAGGCAATACCCTGCCGGCCCGCCCCATCGAGATGTTCGAGTTGATATCTTCGCTAAATAGAAATATCTGTTGCTCGACGCTCGCGATCTGTTGCCGCAAATCTACCGAAGGAATCGAAAGAACATCGCGGCCTTTAAAGAAAATAGTTCCTTCGGGTGGCTCGTAGAGCCGTAGAATGAGTTGGAACAGCGTAGATTTTCCTGATCCCACAGGCCCCACGAGTCCAATTTTTTGCCCCTGACGAATCTTCAGATGATCGATGTCTAAGTGGAATCGATCTTTGTTATCAACCTCGTCAAAGTGATATTTCAAATTTTCAACCGCTAGTAATTCTGCGGCTTCAACGTTCTTTCGTGGAGGAGCATTGGTAACGACTACAGACTCTACTTGGGGAGCCGACATCACTTGGTGAAGCCGCCGTTGGGCCGCGACACCTTCTTTGGTCATCGTGACGGCATAGCCTATCGCTTCCATCGGCCACAACAGTTGGGCGACATAGCGTTGAAAAGCGATAAAGGTACCAACGCTGATCGCCCCGTGAATTACATCCATGCCACCCCAGACCAAGATGAGAAGCGTTCCTAATCCCATCAAGAAGCTTAAAACTGGCGAAAAGAGGGCCTGATATTTCGCCAGAGATATTCCCTCTACTTCATAAGCTTTGCTTAAACTCCAGAACCTACTTTGAACTCGCGTTTCTAATACCAAAGACTTGATGAGGCGAATTCCAGCAAAGCTTTCCTGAGCGAAGGCGCTCATGTTCGAAAGTTTGGTCTGCAAACTTTCGAACAGCGAATCAATGCGATCGCCCAGTTTTATGGTGATCCAAGGAACTAAAGGATAGAAGGCAAACGCTAACAGCGAAAGTTTCCAGGAAAGCCAAAACATCAAAGGGACATTCATCACAAAGACTAAAATGGCATCGACCGTAATCAAGATGCCCGGACCTACCGCCATGCGAATGGATTCAATGTCGTTGGTCGCGCGCGACATCAGATCGCCCGTTCTTGTCTTTTGGTAATACGTCAGCGGGAGCTTTTGAAGGTGTCGGTAAAGATCGCTTCTCAATTCAGTGGCGACGTAATGAGAAGTCCCGATAAGATACCAACGCCAGAGGTATCTCCCGACCGCCTGCACGAGCAGCACGAATCCGTACACTAGGCCCGCCCATACTACGCGTTGGTATTTTTTGGGAGCGATGGCGTCGATAGCCTCTTTAATGATGATCGGAAGGACCGCATTAATCGCATCGACAATCGTAAGGGCGATGAAACCGATAAGGTATCGGACCCAATACTTCTGAATGTGTGGCCAAAAAGGGTATCTTTTCAACCAGTTACTAAAGCTAACTTTCATAAACCCCAAGCCCTGCCCCGCCTGGTCACCTTTTGACTTTCGGGGTTTCAGTTCCATACTAAACTAAATGCCTCGCGACGATATGTCATGAGAATCTCTTGCAAAACGTTGCTTAAGCAATAGGCTAGTCAATCTAGCGAGGCCGAAGGAGCAGCATGAACATCAATCAATTTACGGTGAAGGCCCAAGAAGCTGTCGTAGACGCCCAAGCCATGGCTGTGAAGAGTGGCCATCAGAGCGTGGACGCGGAGCATTTACTCTATGCTTTATTAACGCAGGAAGATGGCCTGGTTACGCAGTGCTTAGATAAGCAAGCGAAAGGCACTGCCAAACTCTTACTCGCCTCAGTTAAAAAGGAACTCGATAAGAAGCCGCAAGTTCACGGCAATGTTCAGAGTTACCTTTCTCAAGGCGCTAATAAAATTTTATTAACAGCAGAAGAAGAAGCCAAAGCGCTTCACGACGATTTCACCAGCACCGAACATCTCTTCCTAGCGTTATTGGGACTCCGAGACGGCGCGGTTGCCGACATGCTTAAGCAAGCCGGAATCACCAAATCAGTATTCTTAGAATCTTTGCAAAAAGTTCGCGGAAATCAGAAAGTAACCGATCAAAATCCTGAAGAAAAATACAACGCATTGGATCGCTACACGAGAGACCTCACGCAGGCGGCGAGTACGGGTCGCTTAGATCCGGTGATCGGCCGGGATAACGAAATCCGACGAGTGATTCAGGTCTTGTCTCGTCGTACGAAGAACAACCCCGTCCTCATTGGAGATCCGGGCGTAGGAAAGACAGCCATCGTTGAAGGATTGGCCCAACGAATTGTGGCAGGCGATGTTCCTGAGGGCTTGAAGAATAAGCGCCTTCTTAGTTTAGATTTAGGAGCTTTAATTGCTGGGGCAAAATACCGCGGAGAATTCGAAGACCGATTGAAAGCGGTGCTCAAAGACATCTCAGCCGCTCAGGGCTCAGTAATATTGTTCATCGATGAACTCCACACGTTGGTGGGCGCCGGCAAAGCCGATGGGGCGATGGATGCTTCGAATATGCTGAAACCCCAGCTGGCTCGGGGAGAGCTACGTTGCATCGGAGCTACGACCCTCGATGAATATCGCATGTATATCGAAAAGGATTCGGCTT
>JBBQIT010000076.1:0-11107 GCA_038325205.1 Bdellovibrionota bacterium | reverse complement strand
AAGACAGTAGGCGGAAATTTGGATCCGGCTTCGCCTTCGGCTACGACCGGATAAATTTTCGCGCAGCGAAAATTTAATTCCAGTACGGACCCTTTTCATCTTTTTCTTCGGGGGATTCGTTCACGATGAGCGTGAACTGTTTTTTAAGACGCTCGCGCTCTTGATCGCGCTTGTTGGTGCGCCTCATACCGCCCGGGCGGACGTAACGAAGGTAAATGTAGATTCCGCCGACGAGCATTCCGCCCAAGTGAGCAAAATGAGCAACGTTGTCTTGAGCGTTCGCTTCCACTCCCATGACAAGTTCAATGCCGGCCATGAGAAGGACAAAGTACTTCGCTTGAAGAGGAAATAGAAAGAACACCAGGAAATAACGAGTTCCAAAAAAGATTCCGTAGGCCGCTAAGATTCCAAATATCGCGCCGCTGGAGCCAATAATGGGATGAGTGAGTCGGCTCGCATCGGTGAAGGCGACGTTGACGCCATAGTTGAAAAGTCCCGCACCGATTCCACAAAGAAGGAAATAACCTAAGAAAGCTCTCTCGCCTAATCGCATCTCTATCTCGGCACCGAAGTACCAAAGGATAAGCATGTTCAACAGCAGATGCAGTGGGTGCCCGTGCATGAAGATGTAGGTTACAAACTGCCAGTACCAAAATTTTTCTTTTACTAAGGCCGGGACTAATCCCAAAACTTCGTTCAGGTTGTATCCCTGAATTTGAAATCCTAAATGGTAGAGAGTGAAATCTACGAAATAGACGACTACGCAAGTGATGATGAGAAACTTCGTCACTTTTGTCAGTGGGGGAACCGGGCTCAGTTGATCGTAACGGCTTTCCATATGTTCCTATCTTATCTGGACGATGCTGAAGCATCGCCCGGCAAAATCTCTTCTAGTTCGACGAGCACTCCACCCATGCATTTAGGATGAATAAAGAAGGCTTTTCCCCTCGCCGCTTTTCTAATACCGGGAGGCAACACTTCTAATCCGGCTGCTTCAAGCTTTGTCTTCCAAGCTTCAAGACCGCTCACTTCAAAACATAAATGGTGCAATCCCCCGTCGGGACGTTTCGAAAGAAATTTAGTAATAGGGGAGTCGGGCGAGGTCGCTTCCAACAGTTCAATTCTCAAGTGCGGCGAGACCTCAAAGGGAATCATCGCGGCAGTCACTTTCTCTGTCGGAACTACGTGACGCTCCGATATTCCTAAACCTAGTACTTCTTATTTTTTGGCGATTTGCTCGATACTGGGGCACGCCATCGCAATGTGGGAGAGTCGAACTGTCTTCATCGGTTCCATGCTAGATCCTAAAGTTGAATGTAAGGCTCGGGGCCCCGATGAGCGGATGCTAAGAGCTAGAGACTATTTCCGTTCCACATTCACACCGCCGAAAGCAGGCTCTCGGCGTTGAGTGTCTTCGAGAAGAGGAATCTGATCCCTTTCGGGAGCAACAGTGCGAACCCCCTCGTTCAAGCGAGTCAGAACATCAGACATCGTCTTCCCTTTTTCTCGGTTAAAGCAATCTCGATACTCTTTGGAATCTTGGTCTCGCAAAGGAGCGCAGGTCTGTAACCACTGATCGCGCTGTACATAGTTATAGTCAGGTTCCTCGCCTAAATATCTTTGTTGGCCTGTTACCGGACTCTTCGTCGTTCCGGCGGGTTGCGTATCTCTCGAAAGCTCAAATACCCGATCATCGAAAACCTTGATACCACGAGGAACGGGTGCGGGGGAAGTGGCAGCCCCTTGTGCCCCACTGGCAGGTGCCGCAGGACTAAGTTCCGCGAAAGCGGACGAAGCCATTCCAAAAACCAGAAACACTCCCAGAATTTTAAAAGACGGTTTCACAAGACCTCCCGGCACCTTTCTAAAATAGCGTATATACGAAAGGCGAAAGCGCCGACCCCTCCGCTAAAAACAGGAGAATTCCTAAGCTCAGTAGCACAAGCAGAATTGGCAGAAGCCAATATTTCTTGCGGCTCTTTGCAAAATTCCAGATGTCGTACATCGCCGATTTAGGCTTAATGTTCTCCATAACGGGGCGGATCCTCGCACAATTGGTTAAACGGATTCGATCTTGATGGGCGGAAAGGCTCCCTTTCATTATACCCGCAATATAGGCGTGGGGGAACCTACCCTACCCATGTATTGGGGCTTCTTGATTTTTATGACGCGTAAGGCTAAACATTAGACAGTTTAAAATTAGCCACAAAGGAGTTCCCCGTGTCCCCATTTTCCAAGCTCGAGAACGAAATGGTTGTTTTAGAGAAGCTAGATAAGTTTCTAGAAGCCGAGCTCTCTGGTGTGGTGCGTTATCTTCACTATAGTTTTATGATCTTTGGAGCCAATCGCATTCCAATCACCAAATGGTTCCGAGATCACGCGACGGAAGGCTTCGATCACGCCGTAATTATCGGTGAAAAGATCACAGCCCTTGGCGGTCATCCCTCTTTAAAAGTAAAACCCGTCCCCGAGACGAATAAGCATAACGTCATGGACATCCTGAAAGAGTCGCTTGAGTACGAACACGAAGCACTCAATCTCTACTACGACTTACTTACCGAAGTAGAAGGCAACGTGCCTCTGGAAGAGATGGTTCGACAGCAGATTCAGACGGAAACCGCCCACATTGAGGAAGTCGAAAAGATGACCCGGGTCGCGGTATCCCCAGCCTAAATCAGTCGTTTAGGGGCACCAAAAGTGACCTTTTTCGTCACTTCGGTCAAAAGATCACAGGTCCTCTAGCCTAGGCCCATTGGCACCCAAGTTGCTCTTATGCCTCCCTGTCCGAGGTCTATCCCGGACGGGAGGTAGTTTCATGGGCCGCAAGAAAAAGATCGAAAACGAAGTCGAAAACACCGCAGAACTCACCGTTGAAAGTGAACAAGAAGAAGCGGAAGCCTTAGAAGCTACCGAGGTAGCCGAATTTTTAAATGAAGACTCGTCTGAAGAAGAGACCAAACAGGTCGAAGCTTCGGAAGACGAGACCAAAGCAGTCGAAGCTTCGGAAGAGGAAAAGGAAGAAGAGCCCAAAGCGGCTCCTAAACCACGTCGCCGACGTAATCGCAAAAAGCCCGCTCCCGTTGCCGCCAACCCTCTCTTGGGTATGGGACAACCTGTGGAGCCTACGGATGCCTCCGAAGCCGCGGCAATGGTCGCCGAGCCCGTAAAAGCACCGGCTCCTATCGAAATGCCAAAAACTTATTCCACAAACTATATTCGTGAAGACGCTGCGGTCGCCGAAGTCAGCATTCACCAAAGCATGGACTCGATGGTGAAGCAGTGGGCTGCGGTGAAAGAGATTAGCAATGGCGTCTGCACGAACTTAGAAAAAGTAGTGAGCACGCTTCAACAGTTACAAACCAACTATTCGAACGCGACTCAAGAACTATCGCGCCCAGAGTTTTTGAAAGCCAAAGCGAACAATCGCATGGTGATCAGTGCGGCCATCGCTTCAATCGTATTGTCTGTACTGAGCCTCACCATGTCTCAGTCGACGCGCCAAACCGTGATGGAACAATTCGCTTTTAGGAAGACTTCAGCTTCTGCAGTTGCGGATAACTCCTCAACTCCCTCTCCTTTTAAAGCCGAGCCGAAAGATTTTCCACGCGCTACGCCCCCCAAGGAGCTTGCGATATCGAAAACTTTAGAAGCCGCGCCACGTCGACGCGAGAGCCCTGCCGTAAAGGACGCCCATAAAGAATGGCATCCGTTTCACGACGCGAAGACGCGCAAAAAATAACGTCATTGGTATGCATTACCCAATTGTTTTGTGAAAAAGCGCACTTGTCTGACACCCCTCCCTTTTCTCCTGGGAATTTATGTGTTAGTTTTTGATTCGTTCACTTTAAGAAGTATCAATTTACTGACAATCTAGTAGCGTTTGCGTAGGTCGGGGGCTTTCAGACAATACGGGGTAATGGGGCCTGCTCGAAAAAGAACTTAAATACGAACTGAATAAGTCAGATTACTTAAAGCTCATGCGCGCTTTGAAGCCGAATCGCACGCATAAGTTAAAGTTGATCAATTACTACTTCGACGATTTGCAACTACGGTTGCGAAAAAAGAAATACGCGCTTCGCATTCGCATCATCGACGGCAGCAAAGTTTTCTTCACTCTTAAATATCCCGCGAAACAACCGAAGAATGCACCGCAAGCCCTGAAGGTTCGTGTGGAACACGAAGTGGAAATCCCACTCTCGTTAGCCAAGCGTCTCTTGCGCGAGACAAAAGGCATTAGCGACGTTAACGTCCATCCGATGCAGATTCTGAAAAGAAACTTCACGAAAGCGATGCTAGCAAAGGTAAGACCCCTCGGACTTATCGAAACCAGACGTGCGGTGATACCGATGGGTAGGTCTTTAGAGCTCGAGCTGGATCGCTGCAAGATGTTCAATAAGAAGTTTTATGAATTAGAAGTGGAGACCAACCAGCCCAGGAAGGTCGATCGCCAGATTAAGCACCTTCTGGAGGCCCACGGCATCCCTTACCAACCGCTCACTCGATCTAAGTTTGGAAGATTCATCGAAGAGTGGAAAAGAAGAAGATAGACCGAGGTCGCCCTACAAAATCCGTCTTCGCCTTCGGCTACGCCGGACGTTTTCGCCACGCGAAAACGAAAGGCCGGCTCCCTTGCGGAAGCCGACCTTAAAAGAAACCATCTTTTCAATTAACTGATAATTAGGCTGCGACTTCTTTGTCTTTCGCAGTTTCCATCGGCTTCGATAAGGCGAACAATTGAATGTTCAATTGGTACACCGATTCAGAGCCGTGTCCGCCTTCAGCGGAGATGGATTCAATCAACTGACGAATCTTAACCTTCAGCTCCTTTACCTTATCGGTAGGGAGACTGACCGTGAGACTCTCGAAGTCCTGAGTGTCAGGGCCTTGAGTGTAAAGAGACTGAGCCGCCAATTCCGCCATTTGCTCGTAGTAGATCTTCTGAGCTAAGGCAGCGCTGGTAGAATCGATCTCGGTCTCACCAGTGGAAATCAAATTACCTTCGTTGGACACCGACACGAATTTTAAGGTCGTGAGGAGGGCAACGGATTCTTTGGCTTCTACTTCGGTAATATTCGGCACGAGTGATTGCGCAATGGCCGCGGCGTCGTTTTTAATGGCGCCTTTTTTCACGATTTCTCGAATCGCGGCGTGGTACCACTCGTGGTAGTAATCATAAAGTTCAGGAATCAACGTCTTCACTTTGAAGAGTTCACGGAGATAAACAAGTTTAGCTTCGTAGACTTTTCTTTTGTGAACGTTTTCACATTGATTGAATTCAACCATATATCGGAAATATTCCGATTCGTGATTGTCGAGGCGAATTCCTTTGGCAAATTTGCCGATGGCTTCAGCACTCAAATTTCTTTTTCCGTCCATAACCAACTTTAAGTAGTTGGGAGAGCCGAATCCGGCTTGTTTGGAGAAATATCGGAAAGAGAACAAAGGATCGGTATCTTTTAATTGGCGATACCGGTCTTTCAAGAAATCGCGGTAATCCGTAAAGTTGTAAATATTAGAAGCCGTGTTCACAAAACCCCCTATGGTTTCTTTCTTTTCTTTTTTTCGTAACCCCTTGTCTGAGTAAGATTGCAAGCGATGGGCCACGGTATGCCGTTAGAGTGGGGTGCTTTTTCTCTTGTATTCAAAGGGGTTTAAATTCGTTTTGACCGTTGGAAAGTTGATAGTCACACGTACAGGGTAATGGAGCACCGAAGGAGTACAGTTGGTAAACCCTTGAAATCACTGACCGGCGCCTGTATCAACATTTGACACAAGGGTTTTATAGCCGTGAACCACGACGAACTACATTCGATACTCGAGAGCTTCGGGACAGAAAGACGCATCCACTACAGCCTAGATCGCTTTCAAGAGGCTTTAGTTGCCGTCGGAAATCCACACAAAAGTGTAAAGTCTCTGGTCATTTCAGGCACCAACGGGAAGGGTTCTACGACCCTCTTAACCGCCGCAGCCCTAGTTGAAGCCGGGTTCAACGTCGGAACCTATCTATCCCCTCATCTTCAACAAGTGAATGAGCGCGTGCTTCACAATTTAAGTCCGGTTTCGGCGCTTTCCCTCATCGGGTTGGCCCAAGAGCTTCATAAAGTGGGAAAGAAATATGAGCTTAGCTACTTTGAGTTTCTCACCCTGCTCTATTTCGTGTGGGCGGAACGCGCGAAGCTCGATTTCTCCGTGCTTGAAGTAGGCTTAGGAGGCCGGTTGGACGCGACCAACGTTACTGACCCCATCGCCTGTGCTATCACCAACATCGATTTTGATCATCAGCAGTATTTAGGGGATACCCTGCCCCAGATTTTGTCGGAAAAGCTTGGGATATTAAACTCCGAAGGGCTTCTTTTCACAGGCATTCATGACGTAGCGCTTTTAGCCCAGGTGGAAAAACGCTGTGAGGAGTTAGATGCCATCTATTACTACTCTCGGGAGCTTCGAAAAGAAGTCATCTCTAAATCCTGGGACGGCCAGCAGATCCGTATTAACGGACACCCTTTCTCGCTGACCAATCCCTCGACCGGTGCGCTTCACAATGCTTCGCTAGCCTTTCTGTTAGTGCGAATTGTGTTCCCGACGATCCCTCTCTCCACAATGCAGCGGGCTTTTGCCTCGGTGCGAATACCCGGACGAATGGAAGTGATTCAAGAATCGCCTCGTGTCGTGTTGTCGGGAGATCATAATCCGGCTGGGATAAGAAGCCTTTTGGAAACACTGAAGGACTTGGCTTATTCCGATCTTCACACGGTTTGCGCTTTCTCGGCGGATAAACCCTTTAGCGAAATGTACAGGGCTCTGGGCAGCGTTTCGAAATCCATCACGCTAACAAAGATTCGCCCGAACGAACCTATCTCGGAAAGCTATGCGGCGATGGCTGATGTGGCGCCTGATCCTAAGACGGCCGTGCAGACCGTTTTGGCGAAAGCAAAACCTACCGACACTATTCTTGTGACGGGGTCTTTGTATCTAATAGGAGAGGTTCGATCTTTGTGGCGTGAACGCGTTGAGTTTGCTGAAGGTTCAACAAAAGGGTCTGTGCACTCGATTTCAACCTCGGGTGGATCCAATCGGGCCAAATTTCCACTAGCGGCACAAGGACAAAGTCACGCTCCGCAAGGCGCGGGTGCGGAACGATAACGCCTTCGGTTTCCCAAGTCTCGTCACCATAGACCAGAAGGTCTAAGTCTATCGTACGTGGGCCATTTACCACGGTAACCACTCGCTTCAACTCTTGCTCTAAACTCTTTAAGTAATTCAAAATCGCCGGCGGTTTCCATTCGGTGACTCCGATGACCACCGCATTGTAGAAATGGGGCTGTTCCGTGAATCCCCAGGGGGGAGTCTCATAGATATGAGAAGCCTTAAGATCGCTTAGGACATCTTCTCCAAGGCGCTCGGTTGCAAGTCTCAAATTGGCGAGCTTGTCACCGATGTTGGCACCTAAGGCGATAGCAATTTTACGAGTTTGATTCACGGAGCGTTCCTACATCGCCCGTTCGGCCTGAGGTCCGTAGTAGACCACCGCAGAATGAGATTTTTCTCTCACTTCAATAGCGTGCAAGGGAAAGAAGGGGCTTAATTTTTCCCAGACCCAAACGACTAAATTTTCGGAAGTAGGATATTGAAAGATAAGGTCGAGGTTCTTTCCTTCGAGTTCGGTAGAAACTACTCTTCGGAAGATTCGCTTTACCGCTCGAAAGTCGCAAATGAAGCCCTCTTCATTGGCTTCGCCCTGCATGGTGATTTTGACTACATAGTCGTGGGGGTGAGGAGGCTCGACAAGCATCCCGTGATGGGAATGGCTCGCTCGAAAGCCTATCTCTCGACTAACGATCACTTTCGATACTCTCCCAGGTCTGAAGCGCGCGTCGTAAAGCCGCAACGTTATGGACTCGGAATACCGAAGCGCCCTTCGAATAAGCCCATAGATTAGAAGCGATGGTGCCTTCTTCTCGCTCTTCAAAGGAAGTGTTCGGGTTGCCCAAGACGTGAGCTAAGAACGACTTACGGGAAGTGCCTACAAGGATTCTTCCGCCGATATCTTGAAACTCTTCTAAACGTCTGAGTAGCGTGAGGTTGTGAGCGCAATTTTTTCCAAATCCAATCCCTGGATCGATCCAAAGCTTTTCTTTGGCGACTCCTGCTTCAACGAATGCATTTACTCGTTGAGTGAGAAAAGTTTTTACCTCTTCGACTACACCGTTAGCGTAAAGGGGAAGGACTTGCATATTGGAAGGGGTGCCTCGCATATGCATCAAAGTAATTTCAACGCCCGGCTTTTTCACGAGCTCCACCATGCGAACATCTTGTCCGCCGGAGATATCGTTGATTAGGGTAACTCCCCACTTTAGCGCTTCCTCGGCGACTTCCGCTTTCGTCGTGTCGATAGAAAGTCGGGCTGAAATATTTCCGTTTAGTTGCTGAAGGACGGGAATGACTCTCGCCATCTCTTCTTGCGCAGAAACAGGTTCGGCACCAGGTCGGGTGGACTCGCCCCCGATATCGATAATATCGGCGCCTTCAGAGGCCATCAGCTGGGCTCTTTTAACGGCCTCGGCCGTAGAAATAAAGAGTCCCCCATCGGAAAAGGAATCCGGGGTTACATTCAAAATACCCATTACTAACGTGCTTAGTTTCAACATCCGCGGCATCCTACGCGAAACGCATTAGATTGCAACGGAGGACCCACAAGTAGCTCAGTTTTTAGGAGAAACCCCAACCATGCGGGAAGATTTAATAAAACCCCAGAAGTCGCATGGCCCGGCGCACCACTCTAAAAGGTTGCCGGACGCCTGTCTTTTTCTCATATTGGGGGCTGGGGGTAACTTAAAATGGGTAAACGATTGGGCCTTCGAGGCCATTTGGGCCAAATAGAAAACTGGGCCACTGGGCCAGTCCTTTTGTTTCTATTACTGTCGCCATTACATTCGCACGCTATCGCAGCGACCTCTCTTTGCCAGACCCAAGGCGGAAGTACTGCTATCCCGGACACTGTCTGCACCCTTCCCCAATGCGAAAAAGGCCCTGACTGCTCGACACCCACGATAACGTTGGGATCGGCGGGACTCGCTTTTGATGAGCCCACTATGCAGTGGTCGGAAGGCTCTTGCCCCCAGTTTGGACTCAAAGGGTGTTGGCGAGTGCGCTTTCGCTTCCATCTCACGTTAGGGGCTCAGTCTCCTGTCGGCGTGCAAGACATCGGCGTTCAAATAAAAACCGAAGTCCAAAATCGCACGACCCACGTCGAAACATTCTACGGGCCCGCCAACCAAGCGGACGTGAAAGGTCCGTACACCATGGACAATGATTACACCGAACTCGTACCGCCAGAAGGTATGGTCATCTTGAACGCCCTTAGTTTGTGCGTCCGAGACACTGCCGGCACTGAGATGTGTGTGGTTCCTCAAAAGCCGCTTGGAAAAAAACTAGCGGGAATGCCTAAAGCGCCTCGCTAGGTTGGTACGTTTTCAATCTCGATTGCTTTTCCAATCGCCTTTCCAGATCTGAAGATCGATAGCGGCTCCCTTTTCTCCATCCTTCCCCGTCCAGTGCGCTTGACGCGAAACAATTTCGTTCTCTTTTAAATGATAGAAATCGAAAGTCTCTGAAAGAATAAACTGACGCTGGATACTCTCGGGGACCGTTTTCGAACTTCTATAATCGAGAGCTTCCTTGCTGACTTCAATCACGCCAAACTGAATGACTACCGATTCATTCCAGTAACCCATCGCCGATTGAACTAACCGACGCGGAATTCGAATGATCTCATCCGATCCTTCGTTCGATTCCCCAGGCTTTAGATACTGGGGAGTTCCGTACTCCACGACCTGAGCCGTTTTCGAAACTTTCGTAAAATCTGCTTTCGAGGCAAAAGTGGGAGCGAGTCCGACATACCAGGTGTAATACGCGGGGCCACTCGCCGTTACCGGCGCTCGGAATTTGGGAACGCGAATGAAGTAGTAGGCGGCATCCATCATCGCTTCGTATTGGCGCTGAAGTTTCTCCGCATCGGTTTCCTTGTGTTGTTTTGCATGTCGGAAATATCCCCAGTGAGTCCAGGTTCCGTGCTCTTCCGCCGTATCCATTGTCAGGGCGTTGGCAAACGATTCTAAAAAGCCGGGTTCTGTCGCTCTTCGGCTCCTAAATGCCTCCGATTCAAGCTTCCAGTAACTAAGTTTAGTCGCCTCTCTTTTTTCGTAGGCTTCCCAGCTTCGCCAGTAGGGGAGGGTTGGTTCGACTTCCGCAATCTCTGCTTCTTTTACGACTTCGGGGGAAAGCGTAGGAGCAGTGTCGGTTCTCGCCGGCTCTGATTCCGTTGTGATGTCGGGCGTGGTCATGGTGCCAGTGCCGGCGCCAGCTCCAGAACCAGACGATCCGCCTCCGCTAGCATTGGAATAACCCCGATCGACGCCACAACCGACGATTAGCAAAGCCACGAACAAAATGAGTCCCGAACTCTTCATGAACATACGTCCTCCATTTGGATGGACATATATTACGGAATTAGCCCTGTGGAATCAGCCTCAATAGGCGTGGCAGGCGACCCAAAAGTCGCATTTTTGAGAGAATTGTTCACGTTGTGAACGACTTGAATATTCCGCTACTTGAGGTAGAAGTTCACCATAGTCTAAAATGAGCTGCGGTAAGGAGAAGTGGTATGTTTCCCCAATCCAGGCTTTGCCTTTTTGCGTTCGTGAGTGTTTTTTTTCTTTTCGTTGGCCCCCCTTCGTGGGGGGATAGCAGCGTTGAGACAAAGACGATTGAATTAGGCTGCCCCTTCTATGTGTCGGCCAAGGTCGACATACATTCGCCGGCGGGAGTTCCCAAGGGAGATATCCTCTACCTTCACGGTCTGGGCGATAATAAGGACAATCACGAGCCCTTAATCAGTCGCCGCGTGAAAGATGGCTATCGGGTCATCGCAGTCGATCTTCCTTCTCATGGCCAAACCGAAGGCAGCTCCCTCAACCGATTCACTTTCAGAAAATTGGGTAGTTTCATTCTTTCCATTGAGAAAGCGACTCGAGATCCTGGATATCAAGCTCGACCACTTATTCTTGAGGGGTGGTCCACAGGGGGGTTGCTAGCCGTTCGCATGGTC
>JBBQIT010000075.1:0-11120 GCA_038325205.1 Bdellovibrionota bacterium | reverse complement strand
AGCTCGTCAATCGAATCGTCGTCCGAGATTCCGTTCGACTGAGTAATCTCTTTAGTAAGTCTTTCAAATTCTTCATCTTGTCCTATCCATTCGAAATTTTCGCTCATTGCCAAAGATCCATTCGTTGAAAAGGAACGATTCTTTTTGGGGGGCATAAAAATCTCCTTTCTACCTACTGTGTCAGACGGCTTTGGGACTAATTTGTGACAGTATACTGCTCCAAAAAATAAGGAATGCACGTTGAGTGCCATGGCTCAGTGCAATCTCTTAACTTTAGTTTCAGCTAACTTCGTAGTCGTGTCCGAAGAGGGACACTGAGGTTCGCCCCTGATAGGTATTGCGGGAGAGCGTTACTAGGAAGCGTCCTTGGGTGGCATGTTCTAAATCCTCAAAGACTTCGTTGAAGAACATGATCTTCTGCGTTCCGCCGCGCGGAGCCGGAGTAAGCACAGCGGTGTGGCGTTTTTCACCTGTCGTTTTATCCATGTAGTAGTTCACGCCAAGGATAGGAGTGGTTAGACAAAATCTTGGTTCTTCAAATCCGTGACCGAATGGGCGCAAATCATCAAGTTTGTCGATAAGAGCAAGGTCGAGTAATGCGGGATCGAGTTCCAAATCGTAGTCAGCCACACTTTCCCATTGCGTAGGATTAGCTGCTCTCACTTTGGAGGCGGCCTCGTTAAGCCCTTTTCGGATTTCAGCCTCTTTGGTCAGATCGAAAGTGTACCCACCCGCCGCACGGTGTCCGCCAAACTTCAAAAAAGCTTCCGACATTCCTTGCATCGCATCGGTCACATCGAATCCTGGAATCGACCGGGCAGATCCCTTCCCTTTGCCTTCTGCTTTTTGGAAAAGCCAAGTTGGTTTCCAAAAGGTCTCCGCTATCTTACTTGCCGCGATTCCCACGACCCCCGGATGCCAGTCCGCGTGTCCTAAAAATAGAATCGGATCACTGTCACACTCCAGGGCTTGGCGTTTAGCTTCAATCACAATCTTAGCTTGGATCTTTTTTCGCTCGTCGTTGCACTTTCCCATGTGGTCGATCAGCACATCAGGATACTCGGTGACAAAAGCTTCGATAACACGGTCTGCATGGCCAAGTCGTCCGACAGCATTGATTCTGGGTCCTAGACGAAATCCGATATCTTTTTCATCCGCATTACCGGCAAGCGAGGCGGCGCGCAGTAACCGTTTTATAATCGGGCGTTGGCTCTTTAATAGCCCTTCCACTCCCAATCGAGCCAAACGATGATTGACGCGATTTAGCGGAACCACATCGCAGATCGTAGCCATTCCCGCCAACGCCAAGAGATCGGTCCACAACACGGCAGGCACCGGAAACTCCACAGCCAGTCTTCGCAGCAGGACGAAGGTAATCCCACACCCACAGAGCTCTTGATAGGCCGGGTCCGGATGCATTTTCGGATTTAAGATGGTGCAGTCCGGCATCTTCTCGGGCTGAATCTTATGGTGATCAGTACAGATGAAATCAACGCCCTTACTTTTGCAATATTCGGCCTCGGCGTTGGCCGTGATTCCGGTGTCCATCGTGATGATGAGCTCGGCTCCTTGAATCTCTACCAAGTTGGTTACGGCACTAAGATTGACGCCATACCCCTCTTTAAAGCGGCACGGAATGTAATGAACGAAATTGTCGTAGCCCAAAGCCTTTAAGTACCAGATCCAGCTGACGCAACTCATCGTGCCATCGACATCATAGTCAGCGTATAACGCAATACGTCTTTTATTACGGATGGCGTTGGAGACTACCTGGATAACACTTTCCAAGCCGTGATCTCCGTAATCCAGCTTTTCAATAGGAACGAAAGAACGGTTGGAGAGAAGGCGTTGGAAAATGGCTTCTACTGAAGTCGGTGGCGAACTCGTTGTCTCGCTGGAACGACTCTTCCAATGTTTAAATTTTCTCCCCATTCCTCTTCTTTCTAAAATTTACCATAGAGCTTTGGACCGCTCTCTTCAAAGAAGATTTTCCAAAGAATGCCGGCGTGTCGGGTTGTCATCGCCCTGTAGATATGAGATTTGTAGGCGCACAGTTCTGACATGGGAGACATCTTGAGACACCTATCTACGCTAGCCCTCATCGTCCTTATATCCGGAAGTGCTTTTGCACTAACTCCGCCTTCCACGGGAATAGACGAAACGGCACTCGATAAGACTGTGGCGCCCTGCGATGACTTTTACCAATTTGCTTGCGGCGGTTGGTTAAAAACGGCCGAGATCCCAAACGACCTTCCGGCATGGTCGCGAGGATTTTATGTCCTCCGAGAAGAAGCTCGCACCGACTTACATGGCCTTCTTGAGAAATACGCTAAGTCGAACGTTCCCGATGACGACCCAGACCGCGAAAGACTCGGCAACTACTACGCCGCTTGTATGGACGAAGCCAACGTCGAAAAGAACTCGCTAAAATCGCTCAAAAAAGAATACGCGCAAATTGACGCGATAAAGACTCCCGAAGACTTAGCGAAGAAAGTCGCTGACCTTCATCTTAAAGGTGTCGATGCCCTATTCACTTTTGGTCCCGATCAGTCCTGCAAAGATTCTAGCGCTATGATTGGCGGCGCCGACCAAGACGGTCTCTCGCTTCCGGATCCTGATTATTACCTGAAGGACGAGGGAAAGAACGTCGCGATCCGAACCGACTTCAAAAAACATTTGGTACAGATGCAAACGCTGACTGGAGTGCCCGCAGCAAAGGCTCAAGCAAATGCGACCATAATTTACGATATTGAAGCGAAGCTCGCCAAAGCGTTCCTCTCGAGAACGGAACGCCGCGACCCAAGAAAATTATGCAATCTCTTGAATCGTCCGGGATTAGTAACCCGTGCTCCTAAATTTGATTGGACCGCCTATTTTACCGCGGTTGGCATTCCCAAAGTAGAAGCGATCAACATCGCCGTTCCCGATTTTTTTAATAAGTTAAATGAAGTGATTGCCGAAACTTCTCTTGCCGATCTTAAAGTTTATATGAAATGGCATGTGCTAGACCGCGTCGCCATGGCGATGGGCAAGAAAGTAGTGAATCAGAAATTTAGTTTCTACGCTAAGTCATTCTCTGGCCAAAAGGAGCTGGAATCTCGATGGAAACGTTGTGTGAGCGCTACGGAAGGCGCCATGGGAGAAGCTTTGGGACGCGCCTACATTCGAGCCAAGTTTGGTGAGGACAGTAAAACGAAATCCCGAGCCATTGTCTCGGAGATCGAAACCTCTTTCGAAAATGAATTAAAGGAAGTCTCGTGGATGGATGGTAAAACCAGGGAAAAGGCACAAGCTAAACTCCACACCCTGGTAAATCAAATCGGTTTTCCGGACAAATGGAGAAACTTTTCAAAGCTTGAGATTTCAAAGAAAGATAATTTCTCTAACCTGCTCGTGGCTTCACAGTTCAATGCCGCTTACCACTTGAATAAGATCGAAAAGCCTGTCGATCGCGCGGATTGGGAGATGTTCCCCCAGACAGTGAACGCGTATTACAGTGCCGAAAATAACAAGATGGTCTTCCCGGCCGGAATTCTTCAATATCCTTTCTTCGATGCTTCTAGTCCCGCAGCCGTCAACTACGGGGCGGTGGGAATGGTTATGGGTCACGAGTTAACCCACGGTTTTGACGATGAGGGAAGACAATTTGACCAAGCGGGGAATCTAACCCCCTGGTGGACCGAAAAAACAGAAAAGGCCTTCAACGAACGCGCCGAGTGCCTCGTTAAACAATACGATGCCTACACTCCAATAGACGATATTCACGTTCGAGGGAAGTTAACTCTCGGAGAAAATATCGCGGATAATGGCGGAATCAAGTTAGCCTATGCTGCTTTCATGCGAAGTAAACGTGATGTAGGAAACGAAACCAACGGGTTTACTCCCAACCAACAATTTTTCCTGGGATTTGCCCAAGCGTGGTGTTCCAAGATTCGGCCCGAAATGCAACGTCAGCATTTGATTACGGACCCGCATTCTCCACCGAAATTTCGAGTCAACGGACCGGTCTCGAACTTTCCTGCTTTTGCCGAGGCGTTCTCGTGCAAGAGCGACAGCCCCATGGTTCGCAAAAATCAATGCACGGTTTGGTAACCGTATTGGATGAAAGGTAAGCCATGGCACATGCTCCTGGTTTCTTAAAAGCAGTGAACGAAGCAAAAGCGAATATCAAAGAGCTCAACATTCCTCAAGTCGTAGAGAAGCAGAAACGCGGCGATAAATTCTATTTTGTCGACGTTCGGGAAGATGACGAGTGGAAACAAGGCCGGGCCAAAGGTTCCATCCACATTGGAAAAGGCGTCATCGAAAGAGATATCGAGGGTAAAATTCCTGACTATAACGCCGAAATCGTTCTTTACTGCGGCGGCGGGTTTCGTTCTGCCTTGGCGGCAGAGTCTATAGCTCGATTGGGCTATACCAACGTTATTTCAATGGATGGTGGCATTCGAGGTTGGCGAGAAGCTGGGCTTCCGGAAGACCGAGACTAAAGATGAAGCCGGTGCGGCTTCGCCATATTTCTGTAGCAGGGATTCTTGCGATCTTTGCAGTGGCTTTCGTGGCACCTCGCTTAACAAGCGTCGGAACGAACATTGTTACAGAAACCTACCGGCAGGCGACTTTAAGATTCTTTGCCGGACAACTTCCCTACGGACTCATGCCAGGGGGGGACTTTTTTCAATACTCGCCGTTCTTTTGCGTTTTTTACGCCCCTTTCGCGTGGTTGCCGTTAAAAACACAAGCTTTGGCATGGGCACTCGCAAATTCTTATCTCTTTTGGATAGGTGTACTCGTCTGGATTCCGTGGCAAGACGATCGCGTAAAGCAAAGATGGCCTCTGATAGTAGCTCTCGTCGTGGCTTCCATGGAATTGAACATCTCTCTGCTCTACCAGCAAGTAAATGCGCTTCTCATTGGCCTCATCTTGCTTGGTCTCCACGCTTATCGACACAAGCGCTACGCCATAGCTGGAGTCGTTCTGGGATTGGCTTCGATCCTTAAAGTGCTTCCGCTTCTTTTCGCCTTAGCCCTGCTCTTTCCCTTTCGAAGAAACTATTGGATGGCTTTAGGAGCCAGCTTATTTGTTACGATAGGGATCCCAGAATTCTTCGGACCAAATGCTGATTGGATGTCGCTCCAATGGCTTGAGACGCTAAAGCGGGCCTCAGAAATGATCCGTGACAATCAATTGGATATCATCAGCACGACAAAGCGCTTGGGGTGGAGTGCGGTGAGTTCACTCGTCCTTAAATGGGGAGTGATTGCGTTTACGATCCCCCTATTCTTTAAGGAACCCTTGCGCGGGTCTCCCCGATGGGAAGTTTGGATAACCCTTGGGATATGCCTCTTGCTTCTCGTGAGCCCCCGAAGTGAGTCTCCCACTTTTGTGCTGCTGGCCCCTTCTTATCCCCTGATGGCCGTCTATCTCTTAAGGCAGCCAGCGTCTTGGAATCGAGCCCTTTTTCTGTCCCTGCTATCTATTTCAGCCTTAGCCATCACGGTGATCTTCACTGATCTTTGGCCCCGATCGATTCCCAATGCGCTTCGAGTGCATTATTTAGGAAAGCCCGTCGGAACGCTGCTTTTATGGGGCCTTTCGGCGCTTATTCTAACGTTCGGTTCACGACTTTTTAGACCGCTTTGGCAAGATACCCGATCTTGAAGTATGCTGGCCTCCGATGGGCTCATTCAAACTTATTAGTCCCTTTGTACCCCGCGGTGACCAACCTGCGGCTATTGAACAGTTGGTCAAAGGGCTCCAAGAAAAAAAGCGGGACCAAGTCCTGCTCGGGGTCACAGGAAGCGGAAAAACGTTTACCATTGCCCACACGATTCAGGCCCTCGATAAGCCGTCTCTCATTCTGGCCCCCAATAAGACGCTAGCCGCGCAGCTTTACGGCGAGTTTAAGGATCTATTTCCGGAAAATGCCGTTGAGTACTTTGTGAGCTACTACGACTATTATCAGCCCGAAGCCTACATCCCCTCAAGCGACACCTACATTGAAAAAGACTCTGCGATCAATGACCAGATTGATCAGCTTCGCCATTCGGCGACTAGAAGCCTGCTCTCTCGCCGCGATGTCATTATTGTAGCGAGCGTTTCCTGCATTTACGGCATCGGCTCTCCGGAAACGTACAAAGAGATGGTGATCTATCTGGAAGAAAAGATGGAAACCCGTCGAGACAACTTGTTGATGCATCTCGTAGAGATTCAGTACGAACGTAATGATTACGACTTTCATCGCGGTACTTTTCGCGTAAGAGGGGACATTATTGAGATATTCCCGGCTTTCGAGGAAAGCCATGCGTATCGCATCGAGTTCTGGGGCGATGAAATAGAGAAGATTTCGAAGATCGACCCCATTACCGGAAACGTGATTGCGCGAGTGGAAAAGCTGCAGATTTTTCCAGGCAGCCATTATGTAACTCCTCAACAGCAGCTAAAGAGATCGATTAAGTCGATTCAAGATGAGCTGCAAGTTACGCTTCAGCATTTCAAGACGGAAAACAAAGTCCTCGAGTCTCAGCGCTTGGAAAGCCGCACTTTGTATGACGTAGAAATGCTGGAGGAGATGGGCTACTGCAATGGCATTGAGAACTACAGCCGACATCTGACCGGCCGTCCCCCCGGAGCACCTCCCCCCACGTTGATAGAATATTTTCCTAGCGATTTTTTGATGTTTATTGACGAGAGCCACGTTACCGTTCCCCAAGTTGGCGGCATGTACCGCGGGGACCGAGCGCGCAAAGAGACTTTGGTGACTCACGGATTTCGAATGCCTTCAGCGCTCGATAACCGACCGCTTAACTTTTCTGAATTCGAAACTTTGATCAATCAAGTGGTCTATGTATCGGCAACGCCGGGTAAGTACGAGATGGCCAAATGCCACGGCAAGTTTATCGAACAGATCATCCGGCCAACCGGGCTAACCGATCCGACGATCATCTTGAAGCCGGGAAAAGGGGCTGTAGATGATCTGTATGCGGAAGTTCGAAAACGGGTCGAAAAAAAGCAAAGAGTGCTCGTCACTACGCTCACCAAAAGAATGGCTGAGGATCTAACCGAGTACTACCAAAAGCTCGGAATCAAAGTGGCCTATCTGCATTCTGATATCGATGCTATCGAACGCGTAGAGATCATCCGTCAACTTCGCATGGGAACTTATGATGTTCTTGTCGGCATCAACTTACTTCGTGAAGGCTTAGATATCCCGGAAGTCTCCTTGGTAGCTATCTTGGACGCTGACAAGGAAGGGTTTCTCCGTAGTCAAACCTCGCTTATTCAGACGATCGGCCGCGCCGCCAGAAATTTGGACGGGACCGTATTTTTGTACGGTGATAAAGTGACGGACTCGATAGCGTTTGCTCTAAAAGAGACCGACCGTCGTCGAGCGATTCAAGCCGCTTACAACAAAGAGCACGGGATCACTCCGGCTTCTATTGTGAAGAATATTCAAAGCTCTCTCTACTCCGTTGAGGACTTGGACTACTACGAAGTCAAAATCGGGGAGAAAAAAGGAACCTATAAAATTTCTGAAGCGGCCCTTCCCAAGGAAATTGAAAAGCTTGAGAAGCTAATGAAAAAATCAGCCAAAGCGCTCGATTTTGAAAAAGCAGCCGAGATTCGTGACCAACTGGTCGAATTGAAAAGGCGACAAGTAGGCGTTTAACGGCATTTAAAAGAAAACGGCGGCCCGAACGCCGTCCTCACTTTCCCTCGCCCCGACCGGGTTACCTCTACCTCGATAAAGCCATGAAAGTCAGTTCGCAGAATCATTTTTGCGTTTCTGCCCAATCGGGCCAAGGCGTATCGATGAGGGTGCCCGTAAGTATTATGGAGTCCGGCTGAGACGACGGCGAGGTCGGGTTTCACTTTTTCTAGGAATGATTCGGTAGATGAGGTTTTACTCCCGTGATGAGCGACTTTAAGTACTGTTATTTTCGAATCGAGATGTCGAGTTAGCCAACGCTCCGCCTCGGTCTCAATATCGCCGGTAAATAGAAAAGAGCAGCCGGCATAGGAGAGATGCACCATAAGCGAACGGTCGTTGGTTGCTTTGCCTTCAAATTCAGGAACCATAAGCTCTACTGCCACGCCGTTGTCTTGCCAGTGGGTCTCATGGGAAACACCGCGGGCCCGGGCCCCGATCCCACGGGCTTTCGCGAAGAGACTTTTCATTAACGGCCTTGGCGTGGCCTCGTTCATAAAAGCGACGTTGAACCAAAAATTATCTACTTTGAAATGGTCGAAAAGACCCAGAAAACCTAGCCCGTGGTCCTGATCGGGGTGGCTTAGAACCGCATGATCTAGGGTGAAGATACCCATCCTCGCAAGCTCGAGAAGGAGGTCTTTCATGCCTAAATTCCACTCTCCCACGCCCCCGCCCGCATCGATGACCATGGTTCTTCCACCGGGAAAACGCACTAGTGCGGAGTCTCCTTGGGCTACATCGAAGAACGTTACTCGTATCGACAAGGCCGAGAATCGGTCCCATAGCCTCAAAGTTATTACAAAAACTGCTACAAAAAGGAGGAATAGCCACTTCATGGCCTGGAGTTAAGCAAACCAGAGACCAGATCATAGTTGCTCGTAACTGTCCTACAGGGTTTAATTGTCCTTATATGACTATGCACACGCCGAGACTTTGTATCGATGGACGCGCTGCTCAGGAATACCCTTCCCGCGCACTTATCGCCCAGGAATTGATCGATCAACTGGTCGCCGCCAGCGGCGAAGGGGTCGAGGTTTCTAGTGATTGGATCGACAAACAAAGGACGGTGTTGCTTTCTCACCCGGGACAGGCTTTTTCGGGTCAGCTAAGGCGCTTCGATACGAAAAGAAAAATAGGTTTGTCCCCGCTTTATTGGTTTTGGGAAAAGCAGTTTGTGAAGCGGGCGAACATCAGCGTGTTTCATCGGTTCCGTCCGGCGGATAGATTGGGCCCGGCCCATGACCTTCCCACTTTAACGACCGTTCTTCCTGGCCGCACCGGAATGAAGTCGAGTGCAGGCAAGAAAAAGAATCACCAGTTTGTCGTTCCCTCCGAAAAGGACGCCAAAGTTTTGGAGAAGCGCTTCAAAGTGACGCGAGATCGTACTCACATCGCCGCTCCTTCGGTGCGCCGCTATGTGCATTTTAGTCAACTCGCTAAAGACAACATGCCAGGTACGATTCTGTTTTTGGTGGGAAGTCGCTCTGAAAAGACGAATTTCAAAAAACTTATCACTTGGATTGGGAACCAATTTCCGAATTTAAGAAGCAAAGTGATTCCGCTGACTCGCAAGAATGCCTTTACTCCGCTGAAGTGGATGGAAACTTTGGCTCAGACCAAATATTGCTTTTACCTCACCGATCGCGCTTTCGATTGGCCCACTCTCGCGCTGGAAGCTTTCTATTGGAACATTCCCTGCGTGTATCTGGGTTCACACGCTGCGCTCTCAGAAATGATTTCGATATCTTCTCTGGAGCTTTCGCGGTTCTTAATTAATCAACCCGACGCCACTGCATTGACCGTAGCCTGCCATTCGGCTCGTCAACAACTGGAAAGCCGTGGCGCCTTCGAACAATTCGCCCTCGCAAAACAATTTAATAAAGTGTACGAGTCCATGAAGGAAACTACCGCTCCGTCAGTATAATGGTCGAAAAGGTATTCGTTACCTTTTCGACCTCCTTTACATGCCTGCCGGGTTTGGCGTTTCTTGGGAAACTAACTTTCCTGGCCCTATCTGGTCTTCACAGCTTAGCCATATGGGCGACGACCTCATCAGAGGTCGAAAAGGTAACGAATACCTTTTCGACCTCTAAAGTTGCTTCACCTTTCGGGTTCAATGACGTGAGGGACTCTAAGCGACTTAGGATTTCCAGCAGACTTTGGGAGAGTGGGGGGCGGTGCCGAAGGATTTTGACGACCAGCCCGGTGCGGTGCAGGTTTTAGCGTAAGTTGATTCGCCTTCTATGAGATAGAAGCGAGGCTTGTTGGCTTCGATACGATCGGCGATGGCTTGGCCGTTAGTGACTCCCCCCATCGGGGCATACGGAGTTTCACGCGCTGCCAAGCGGTACCAAGGCATGCGAGTGAACATGTAGGCGTCCTCGCCGAAAAGCTCACCACATTTCAATAGTCTATCGAACCCCGGCGTATATTGGGGAATCACTACAGCGTCATTACTCGTACATTTGGTATTTATGAAGGAAATGGCTTCAAAAAATGGCCTACGATCGGGATGAGTTAAGATTCCCGAAAGCGCCGGAAAATTAAACTCGTTCATATGAAATTGGGCAAACTGCGCAGCTCCGCCGATATAGGGAAGATACGCCCACACTCCAACAGCTAGTAAGACGGCGGCGCTAACCCACGACTTTGTACGTTCGACCTGATTTAGCACTAAGGGCCAGAACACCAGGAACATTCCCACCGCAGAGAGAGAAAAAAAGTATTGGCCCCGGGCCCACATCGCCGGCTCTAAATGAGGATCCGAAAAGCCATAATGCAAGAGATCGAGAGATCCCGATAAACCAAAGAGCGTGCAAAGCGCAGCGGCAAGGTAGTGTTTTTTACTCGGCACTAAATACGCCAACGTCAGCACCAAGGTAGGCCAAATAAAATAGTGAAGATAGAACACTCCCGTTTCTAGACTTGCCCTTACCTGCTTAAAAATTTGTATGCCGAGTTGAGGTCCCGCCCAATTCACTTGAGGAACGAGGGAGTGAAGATTCGGATAGCTCTTCGAGGGCAGCACCGCCCAAGGTCTCGGGAAGAAAGCGAAGCTAAGCGCCTTTCCATAAATGAGAGCGAAGAGGCCGAAGAGTCCCAAGGTTGCCACCATCAAAATCATCCAGCCGCGCACTCGAGACGGAGTTGATTTTTGGAAAAGCACTAAGGCACTCCAAGCTCCAAAAACCCCGTACCCCATCAGGATGGGCCTGGTAAACAAACACAAAAGCGCTCCCATGAAGGAAAAAATGAGCGCTCCTCCATCTCGTTCTTCTGCAAATTTTATGTAGTAGTAAGCGGCGACGACCGCTCCGAGCGCCGCTAAGATATGGTTGTTCGAATAGCCGGGATAGCCGATGCATCCTGTAGTGAATAGGACTCCCAAGATACAAGATCGATAGGTCGTAA
>JBBQIT010000074.1:0-11163 GCA_038325205.1 Bdellovibrionota bacterium | reverse complement strand
ATCGTTTACGGGTCTTCGCATCGCTCATGCGACACTCAAAGCGATTGCCATGGTAACGAACAAGGCTATAGATACCCTTTCTTCCAATGAAGCTCGATTTTTAGAATGGGTGAATAAAGAGAAAAGACCACAGCAAGGTTTAGCTCACATTGTGACTTGGGTGAGTTCAATGAAGGCCGTAACCGCGACCTACTCGCTGACCGACTCCAAATTATTAGAAGAGAAGCTAAATAGTTTAGAAGAGATTGAAAACATCAAGGAAGGGATCGTAGTTCTCGACAGGGAATCTCCGGACCTGAAACTGCGCCCGTTCGAGCGATTTCCCCTTTCGGCGGCGATGCTTGGCACTACATTGATGCGCGCGAAAACGCGTGAGACTCATCAGACCATTGAACAATGGATTCAGATGTCTCCCCGCTACTTAGGCACCAGCAAATTTGGTGGATAGTAAGTTTACCTCGGCGTAGCCAAAGGCGAAGCCGGGGACTACTTACGTCTTCTCGACATCCATACCGCTAGTCCCGCAAAGATCAGAACTAAAGGCAGGAAGAACACGGAAGCGACGTAGATCACTTTCACGTTCATTTCCGTGAGATCAAACTCACGCAAATCGGTCGGTCGCGGTCGAATCGAGATCAAGTCTTCATCTTGCGCGAGCCAGCTGACCATATTTTGGAAAAGGTCGCCGTTAATTCCATAGGTGGATAACCCATTCACAATGAAACTAGAGCTTCCTACGACAACCATTCGGGTGTCGCTTGGTGTTGCCTCTTCGCCCTCAGGCTTTTTGGCTTCCGCTTTTTTGGTCGGATCGCCTGGCTTCTTTCCTAAGATCGCAATACCCAAGGATAAAGGTCCGTGACGATCGGTCTTTTCGTTCACCTTGATCTGGTCACCCGTCATCATGACTTCTAAACTACGGGCGCTGGTTGAGAACAAAGCGGTTAGCGCTAGACCATCCGGAATCTTGGCCATCTTTTCGACGGGTGTCGGAATGGGAAAAACCGAAATATCTTTGATGCCGTTTCCAATATTGCGAATGTCTCTCGTAATTTGGTGAGTGGCATCGTAGGAAGAAACGACAGGGACCAAAGGACTTTGCCCGGGAGCTAATTTCTGTAGAGGGTTCGTCTCGTACACCGTTCGCTTGGGGTTCCATTCCACGCCAAATTTGGCTAAGAAGGGTTTCAAAGAAGCTGGCGACTGCGGATCGACCATCACCATCAATTTTCCGCCACGCTTTTGGTAATCTTCCAAAAGCTTGAGCTCACGATCCATGATCTCAGACTTGGGACCAGCGTCGACTATAACATCGGCATCGGCGGGCAATTTGTCGGCCGAGATAAGCAAGAGATCCTGAACGCTGTAGCGTCCCGATTCCAAAGCTTCTTTGATATTCGAAAGGCCTTCACGGCCAGTATCAGAAGGAGAGTGCTCTCCGTGACCGGTAACGAAGTAGACCTTTTTCTTTCCGCCCTTGGTCACTTGGATTACGGCGTTGGTCAATTTCTCTTCAAACTTGGGATCGTCAGCACCCTGTAAGTTATCGATACGGGCTTCGCGGTTTTCACTCTCCACGATTACTGTGATATTCGATTTGATCTTATACTTCTTGACCATCAAAGGATCTCGGTCGAAATCGACGAAATCTACTTTGAATTTCTTCGTAAAGTAGGTGTAGCGGTCAAAAAGATCCTGATAAGCCTGCTTCTGGCTCGGCTCAACGAAGACTTTCGCAGTCACATCGCTTTTCAGATTGTTCATGATCTTAATCGACTGGTCTGAAAGGCTGTGGAGCTGATTTTTCGTGACGTCTTTTTTAATGTCGTGCTCAGTGGCAATCATGTTCGCGAAAACGACGATGCCTAAAGCGACAACTGAAACAAAAAAGGCGTTTAGTCCGTAGCGCGCCGACTTTTTGGAGAAGACTCCCAAAATCACTTTCCAGTCGAGGACGAAGTAAGTAGCAAGAGCTACCACCGAGATTCCAAGACTGATTTGCCAAACCAGCGGTAGGTCCGTCATTAAGTAGGCAGAAACGGCAGAGACTAGCCCGCCCATAATGGCTAACGTAAGAGCGATAAGTGCAATGGTACTGTTTTTATTCGCCATGAATTATCTCCAGCGATTGCTCTCCACGACCTTGTGGGTCAGGAAGAGCATGAATGTGATAAAGGTCAAAAAGTAGACGACGTCCTTAAGATGGATGACACCTTCAGCAAAGGTATTGAAGTGTCCTAGCGGTGACAGATAAGAAAGCACCGGCCCCCACTCGATAGCGCCCCATTTCACTGAAACTCTTTGTCCTACGCTTTGGATTAACCACAAAAAGAGAAGCGCGATGAAGTTGATCACAAAAGCGACCGCCTGAGTATTCGCGATAGCTGAAATGAGCGCCCCTAAAGACAAATAGCATCCCAAAGAGAGAGCTAATCCAAGGTAAGTACTTCCCACTACTCTTAGGTCGGGATTTCCCCAAAGAATCAAAAACGCGATGTACACAAAAGAGAGCACCAACATTAATAGGATGATGCCGAATGCCGAGAAAAACTTTCCAAGTACCAATTCACCCGGACGTAGGGGCGCGGTGAATAATAGCTCGAAAGTGTTTTGTCGCTTCTCTTCTGCGAATAGCTTCATCGTAAACACGGGCGTCATGAAAGTGAGAATGAACGCCATGTTTTGGAAAAGCTGCGAAATTAGTCTTTCTAAGCTGATGCCTTGAGAACCTCCCATACGAGAGGCGTAGGCGTATTGCTGGTAGATTCCAACAAACGTATAGAAGATGATTCCCATGATGAACAGGAACACCCCGATGACGATGTACGCTACCGGTGAATAAAAGTAGGACCGCGCCTCTTTTTTCATGATTGCGGTTATGCCGTTCATACCGTAGCCCTCCTGCCGCCGATGAGATCGAGATAGTACTCTTCTAAGCTTAGTTTCACGGGCGACATCCGAACAAGTCCCGCATTTTGATTTACGACCGTCTTAGAAATTTCGGCCATCAATTCGTCGCCTGCCTCGGCTTCAACTACCAGACGATTGGAACCGTTGGTGATGAGGTTAACGCTACGAACGCCGCGCACTTCTTTCAAGCGGGCTACGATTTGATCGTTCGCCACTCGAACTACAATTTCTACTTTGATGAGTCCTGAAGCTTGAATCTCGCCAATCGCTTCTTGAGCAACAATCTTGCCCTTATCGATGACGATAATTCGGTCACAAGTAGCCGCGACTTCAGAAAGAATGTGCGTACTGTAAATCAAAGTTCTTTCCGACTTCATCGATTTGATCAAAGAGCGCGCTTCGCTCACTTGCTTAGGATCGAGACCGATGGTCGGTTCATCAAGAATCACAATTTCTGGATCGTGGATGATGGCCTGCGCGATACCCACTCGCTGGCGATATCCTTTCGAAAGATGGGCGATCAAACGATTGCGAACATCTCCCAACTGACATTTTTCAACCGCACGATCAATCTTGGTCTTTTTCTGGGCTTTAGGAATACCCCGAAGGTCCGCCACAAAGGACAGATATTCCGAGACCAATAATTCGTTATAGAGCGGGGGAGTTTCCGGAAGGTAGCCCGTGCGCTTTTTAACTTCTACTGGGCTTTCGAAAACATCAAAACCAGCGACCGAAACCGTTCCAGCGGATGCCGCCATAAAACCGGTTAAGATCTTCATTGTGGTCGTCTTGCCTGCGCCGTTTTGGCCCAGGAAGCCTAAGATTTCACCGCGTTTGACACTAAACGAGATGTTATCCACCGCAACGCGGTCTCCATATCGCTTGGTCAGTTCCCGAACTTCAATCATGAGGACTCCTCGAAAAAGGTGGGAAAAGCTGAAAATCGTCTTTCGTAATCTTTGTAGTCATCGATCTAAGCTAATGCCGAGGGTATTTTAGAAACTGAAGTTCAACATTGTCAAGGAGTTGGGACAGAGCGGTAAAAGAGGCTGGGGGTTAGAAGCGGACTCTGGAGAAAAAAGTAGCGGGATTTACGGGTATTCCATTCTTACGGATTTCATAATGCAAATGAGGTCCGGTCGACATTCCGGTGGACCCCACTTCGGAGATAACGTCACCCCGTTTTACATGGATGCCGGAGTTGGCGAAAAGTTTGGAGTTATGGGCAAACAAAGTGCTGATGCCGTAGCCGTGATTGATAACCACCACTTTTCCATAGCCTTCACGATAACCAGAAAAGATGACCGTGCCAGGAGCCGTGGCTCGCACCGGAGTACCCGGTTCTGCCGCGATATCAACGCCCGTATGTAACCGAAAAAGTCCGTCGTACGGATGTCGTCGATATCCAAATGGCGAGGAGATCCAACCGGCAATAGGAAGTAGTGAAGGAGTCGCCGCAACGATGGCGCTCCGACCTAAAAGATAAACTTGAAGGCGCGAAAGGTTCGTTTCCGTGTTGTTGCTAACCGTTTGCAGTTGCTCCACTCGCAATTCCAGAGGGCTTTCGCCTTCGGGATTCATGGGGAGCTTTAAACTCGATCGCTTCTCGGAAGGCGCGACTGCGGCCGGCTCACGACCCTTTCCCCGACCACGAGTGGGAGGAGCCAAAGTCTCTTCTCCGGTACCTCGTCCCACCTCTTCGATGGGGCCTTGGGGCAATTCCATATCATTTCGCTCGGATTGTCCGGCTGTTTGCCCCGTTAAAATCTGAAGCTTCTTGGCGTAGTTGCGAACTCGCTCGATGGTCGTCTCCATAGAGTCGACCTTGTTTCGAATGAGCTGAATCTCTTGGCGGAGCTTAAAGTTTTCTCCTTTAAGCTGCTTATTTTCTGCAATTCGACCCAACACGTGAATGTAATCGATCCCCATAATAATGAGGAAGACCGCTCCCAACGAGCAAAGCACGACCACGAACTTAAGCATGAAAAACGGCAAGACGACCTTGTGGACACGACGAGTCCGCTCTGGGATCACCATTAAGGTGACGAAGCGATCTCTCCACCATGTTCTTGTTCCGTTAAACAGACTTAGTCCTTTCTAATAGTGATGGGGTTTGGGACAGTTAACCTCTCACATTAGGGTGAGTCAATCAGCAGAAATCTGGCAGATAAGAGCGGTTATATTGTCGTCTCCCCCTCGCGCATTGGCCATGGAGACCAATTTGGAGAGTCCGACCTCGGATCCCTGCTTCTTAATTTCCTCGGCAATTTCATTGATCTCGACCAAGCCCGAGAGGCCATCCGTACAGATGACATAGATATCGTTGGCCTGGACCCGGCGCCGATAAATATCGACCGCGACATGGCTTTCGTAGCCCACCGATCGGGTAATGACGTTCTTAAATTGGTAGCTCGAGACCTGACCTGCAGCCAAACGTCCTGCCCGGATCTCTTCGTTGAGCAGGGAATGGTCTTCGGTTACTTGCCAGATGGCTGGACCACTCATCAAATAGGCTCGGCTGTCTCCTACTTGCCCGATGTACAAAATGTCGTCTTGAAAAAGTAGCGCAAGAACGGTGGTTCCCATTCCAGAAAGTTCGTCATGCGTCAGAGACTCGTGATAAATGTTGGAGCAAGCGAAGTTGATCGCTTTATCTAAGACTTCACGACCAGGCAGAGTCTTATTTTCTCGAACAAACTTTTGGATCCCTTCAACGGCTAAACGACTCGCCACTTCTCCGCCGCGATGACCTCCCATTCCGTCCGCAACGACGTATAGGCCCAACTCATCGTCTTTTAGAAAAGCGTCTTGGTTGTTTTTGCGTTTAAGACCAATGTCCGTCAGCGCGAAGCTATTTCGCTTCATGGGCAGTCCCCTGATTCGAATGAAGAGTCGTCTATATACCTAACGGCAATTTTTCGAATAAAATCGAGGGGGATCCGTAGCCACCATAGAAATTTAAGTCGTTGCCACAGTGGGTCACTTGTCGCAGAACGTCGAGGAGATCGACCTCGGCATAAAGCTGAGAAAGAGGTTCATGGAGCTTTCCTTGCACTATGCTCCATCCATTACCTTGAAGAATGACTCGCGTTTCAGTTCCCGGCGCTGTTTCCACGCTATCCACTGAGGTCCAAAGTACCCCTTCGTCCACCATAGCGACTAGATCTCGAGCATTTAGCTCGCCCGGAGCAAAAAAGAGATTGGTAGGCAGGATGCCCGGAGTAGGTCGTTGCGGAAACTTCATTAGGTTTCCCGTACTGATTCGATTTTCGCGCGTCGCGGTATAGGCGTCATAGAGAAAATCGACGAGAGTTCCTTTATCCACCAATAGGGTTCGTTGCGTCGGAGAACCTTCTAAATCAAAAGGCACTGATTGGACGCCTCCGGGATAGGTTCCATCATCTAGGAGCGTCAAAGCTTTCGCGAAAATTGGTTTTGTTTTTAACGACGCCAGAGGGCTTCTTCCGTGTTGCACGGCATCAGCAGCAAACCAAGGCGCCATTCGTTTTAGCACTGCCGAAACTACCGATGGCGACCAAATCACAGGCACCGAATGTCGTCCCTTGAAGTTTCGGGGGGCAGCTTGCCGGAACCGGGAACTCTCATTCAAAATCTGGATCATCCAATCTTCACGGTTATTCAAGGGACCCGAGGCCGCCCTATCTTCATTTCTCCGCCAAGGAATTCCGCCTTCCGATGAAAAAAGCGAGAAATGAAGCGCTTGAACATCCTTTTGGTAGGAAAGTTGAAAGCGCTCGCTCTTTCGCGCAAGCACCGTTCGGATAGCCCATTGTTCGTACACTTCCTCAACGACATCGGGCACTCCGCTTAACCCCGCATACAGGCTTTCTGAGCTCCACTCGTTGTTACTTTTCGGCAAAGCTTCTTTGGGTTTTTTCCAAATAGGAAAACGAAACCAAGGATCCGGGCTCGCATTTTTTGCGGACTCAAAAGCGTCATCGACTAAATTAAGTAGCGACTCAGGTTCATGAAGAAAAGTAGAACTTCTTCCCGGACGTTTTCGGTGGACTAGTCTTAGTCCAATCCAAATTTGATCTTCAAACGCTCTGCCCGACTCGTCGCCATTTCGGTATTTCACCGTCTGCGAACGACATTGCTGAACGGAAAACTCAAAATCGTCAGCAATGATCAGCTTCGGATTATGTCGAATTTGATCGATGATTTCTTCGGGAGAGAGAGGCACGGCATAATTTTACACTGTAAAAAGGTGTGTGGACACTTTTTACCAATAAGGTGCCTGGCACCTTTTTACACAGCGTTATCCGTGAAGGTGCAGTTTAGAGCGCAGCGTCTCTGGCCAGCTAGACGTCAAAGGTCTTACTAATCGAAGCTTCTGCTCAGAGATAAAGATCTTGATAAGATCTTTTGGTTTCACTTCAGCGGTTACCTGGCCGTCCAACGTTAGATAGGCAGCGCCCACAAATTCCTTCGGCCTCAGTTCGATTTTGGTATCGGCAGGTAAAATAGCGGGGCGAACGGAAAGGGAATGCGGCGCCAAAGGGGCTAACAGGAGCGACGACACCGAAGGATGCACCAAAGGTCCACCCACCGACAGAGAATAAGCCGTCGAGCCTGTGGGAGTAGCAATGACGCAACCATCTGCTTTTAAAGCGTACATAATTTCAGACCCCATCATCACATCAAACTTAAGCATGGAAGTTCGGGCATCCTTATTAAGAACCGCATCATTGAATACCGTGCCCGAAAAGATGCATTTCCCGCCACGCCAAAGCTCGACCTCAAATAGCGGCCGGCTCTCCTCTCTCGCCTTTTTCTTCAAAACCTCGTCCATAACCGAGAGCATCTGGTCGCGCCGCACCTCAGTAATAAAACCCAAAGTCCCCAAATTGATGCCGAGCAACGGGAATCTGTCTTTTCTTTCCAAGCGCCTCACCAGCGTAAGAAAAGTTCCGTCTCCCCCGATCACAACGCCCAGAGAAACCTCTTTCACCATGGACGTAGGAATTCGCTCATCGCCTTCAGTGAGATCAAGCGCTCGATAGTTATTCTTTTTGAGCCAAGCGGAGAGATCCGTCGCAGCCGCTTTCGCGGCGGAGTTCTTTTTTTTCGCAAAAATCAATACGGTGGCTTTCATGGGAAGAAAGTATCTCATAAAATTGAAATTTGTCGCGTCGAGCGACAAATTTCATCCTGAGGCATTTGCCGAAGGATCCCTGAAATGCCGACGAGATCCTTCGCTGCGCTCAGGCTAAATTCTGCCGCGTCCCCGCGACGGAATTTAGCTAACGCACCGGGCTTGGACATTTTCTATCGTCGCGATACCCTTCAGGAGATCGGGGCTCGGCTCCCTAAATTTCGCTGAACCATTGAGAATTTCCTTTATCGAGGGAAACCATGCCATTCCAATCACGCCTCGTTTTTCTCGTATCGGCATTCGTTCTCGCGGGAGCGAGCTTTGCTAGCGATCTCGCCTCAGGATTTCTCGTAAAATTTAAAAGTCCCGACAGAATCGCGCGGATCAATTTTTTAAAAGAGAACGGCGGTACGCTCGAGTTGGTGAGCGAAGCAGGTAACCTTTTTAAGTGGACTACCCATTCGCCTGTCGACAGGGAGGAAGTGTCCGGAGAATTCGCGTTTCTACAAGAAAACCACCCCATTCATCTTCCATTGAACCCATCGATAGAGTCCCAGCGCGCTAAAATAGTGGAATATTTGGAAACTCATCCTTTGGCTTTCCAAGGTCTCCCGGATCTCGCAGACGAACCCACTCCTAAAACGAAACCCGAGATTCAAAATCCTGCCCCCGCAACTTCAGGCCTAGATCCTTTGCTTGCTGAAACCTGGGCTCAGGGAATTCTGGGAGCGACCTCGGTTTGGACTAATACACCCGCGGGAAAAGGTATCATCGTTGCCGTTACTGATACCGGCATCGACTACAACCATGAAGATTTGATCGATAGCATGTGGCGCAATCCGGGAGAGGTGCCAAACGACGAGATCGACAACGATAACAATGGATATATTGACGATATCGTAGGCTGGGATTTTTCAGTGAATGACAATAAGCCCTTCGATATCACGACGAGCTTAGTCGAAGTTTTACTCAAAAGAGGCAATCCTGGACACGGAACCCATACCTCGGGTTGCATCGTTGCAGGGCTAAATAACTCTTTGGGGACCGCAGGAATCGCCCCTAATGCAAAGCTAATGGCGCTTAGGTTTATGAATGAATGGGGCAAAGGGGACTCGGCAGGAGCGATCAAGGCCATCGATTATGCCGTCGCCAACGGCGCCAACATTATCAGCGCCAGTTGGGGAACAGAAGGCGAAGACGAAGGCGACCACGCGCTTCGCGAAGCCGTTCAACGCGCTGAAAAGAAAGGCGTGCTCTTTATCGCTGCCGCAGGAAATGGCAGGGTCACTGGTGGCGGTGCAGCCGTCGGTTACAGCAATGATACCGACCCCAAACCTTCGTATCCGGCGACGTACCCGTATCCAAATATCATTTCAGTCGGTGCTATCGATTCAGCTATGAAATTAGGCGGCTTTTCGAACTTTGGCCCGAAAACAGTGCACATTGCTGCCCCTGGGGTTAAAATCTTTTCAACGGTTCCAGGCGGAAAATATCAGGACACCATCGCGAATCTTGGCGAGACGAAGGTGACCTGGGATGGTACCTCGATGGCGACTCCCTTTGTCTCAGGTGCCGCGGCCGTGATATGGTCGATTCAACGGGATCTTAGCTGGGATAAAGTACGGGCGCTGCTTTTAACGCACGCGGTTCCGGTTCCTGGTTTGTCTGGCAAAGTTTCGACGGGCGGCCGGCTGGATGTGGCCACTTTCGCAACTCGCTAAACAATAACTCAAACAGAATAGGTCTGAATCATAATGAAGCGTTTCTTTTTCCTAGCATGGGTAATTTCCGTAATCGTTTTGAGTGTGGCTCCGCTGAATCAGGCGGAAGCTCGAAAAAAACACAAACGCTATTCTGGACCGCCACCTACGCATCCCGTTCTTTTGTGGTCGCGTACTCTTTCTGAAAGTAATGATCGGGAACAGCGAAAAGTGGCGGCTTTTAAGCTAAGCCAGTATTCGCAGCGTATCTATCAAGACGAAGTGGTTCGCACCCTGACGAAGTGTGTAAAGGATCCTGATGTCGAGATTAAGGTCCTCTGCACCAAAGCGATGGGACATGCGGGTAAAGCAAGCAATGCCGCTTCCGTAAGAGATACTCTCTTAGAAACGTACAAATCCGACCCCTCTTTAAGAAACACGATCGTTCGCGTGATGGTAGTTCGTGAGGACAATACACCTCCGGTTCACGCCATTCTTCTAGATTCATTGAAGAAAACTAAAAACGACGAAGAGACGATGGCCCTTTTGAAATACTTTGAGACCTTCGGCGACGGCTCTCACAAATTTGCCGAAACTTTAGTCTCTACCTACGAGTCGAATGAAGATTCTAAAATTCGTAGAGCGGTGGTGACTGCTCTTGCCGCAAAGGCCGAGGGTCAAGATGCCGCCATCAGCCTTTTCTCACGATGTACTGAAAGCCATGACACTCCGCTTGTTTTGAATTGTCTTGGCGGTTTACAACAACAAGCTAAGAAAGATAACCGGGCTTGGACCGCTGTAGAAAAAACGATCCTGAGTGATGATGCGGATGTTTTGGTAGCAACCTTAGACGTGATCAACGCACTTCCTCAGACCGAAAACGGCAAAGTCTCTGAGCGCCTCTTACAACTGATCGATAAAATTGATGACGAAGATGTGATCGAAAAAGCAGTCCTCTCCTTAGGAGTTTGCGGAGATCACAGCCAACCTATCGTCGATAAACTACAGAAGCTTTTAGAGGAAAAGGGAAGCGATGAAGGATCTAGAGTGGCTGCCGCTTTGGTGCTTGGAAAACAAGCGGACAAATTCCCCGATAAGCCAAAAGAGACGCTTGCCCGCTGCGCCAAAGATGAAAAATCTCAGTCCTTGAGGACAGCTTGTCAGTTAGGTTTACGGGAAATTGAATCTCGACGATCGATGAACGCTAAAAATGCCGCTAACACGGCGACAACCAGTGTTCGTGCCGTATCCGAGACGAAGAATAGCAAAGAAGCTAAATCGGATGACAAGGCAGAATCGGAAGATTGAGGCGTTCCTCTTGATTCTCGTTCCTGTCATCCCGTCATTGCTTCGTCCGGCCGGACGGTTATTACCGCGGACTTTTCATATAAGGAGCCAGAGCTTCCGGAATTCCGAAAGTTCCGTCGGCCTTTTGGC
>JBBQIT010000073.1:0-11324 GCA_038325205.1 Bdellovibrionota bacterium | reverse complement strand
ATCGCGACGTCGAGGCCGCGCTGCGTTGCGGCTGTCAAAGTATCTTGTGGGACCGGCCCTATAACTCAAATCTTTCATCTAACTTTCGCATTCAGAGCGTTTCTGAGTTGCAACTACTACTCGCCTCAAACGATAATAACTAAAGACGGATCGTTCGATTACTCGTCACATTACTGAAAAATTCAGCTATCCCACTTCTCACTATTGGGCTCCCAACCATGGAACTCGGCCAAAGGAACCTTGAATGAAACCCAAAAAAATATTCTCGCTCACCGACCTTTCGACCCACCTCAAATCAGAAAAATCCAAGGGAAAGAAGATCGTCCTTTGCCACGGAGTTTTTGATCTTCTTCATCCGGGGCACATTCGACATTTCGCCGAAGCGAGAAAACAGGGGGACATCCTGGTCGTTACGGTTACCCAAGATCAGTACGTAAACAAAGGGCCTGGCCGGCCAGCTTTCACGGATCTCTTAAGAGCGGAGTCCATCGCCGCTCTCGCCGATGTGGACTTCGTAGCGATTAGCGATAACCCCACTGCCGTAGAAGCTATCCGCGCCGTTTGCCCCGACGTCTATGTTAAAGGCGCCGATTATGAAGATCGCGCGGGCGACATCACCAAGGGAATTTTGGCCGAAGAACAGTCCGTCACTGAAGTTGGGGGAAAAATCCATTTCACCCATGACATCACTTTTAGCTCCACCAACATTTTAAATAGTCACTTTGGCGTCTATCCGGAACGCGCGAGACAATTCTTAGAGCGCTTTCGTGAAAAAATTTCTGGTGACGACATCATCGACCAATTGAAGAGCATGTCCGACCTTAAGGTTTTGCTAATCGGCGACACTATAGTTGACGAATACCACTATTGTCAGCCTCTTGGAAAATCTCCGAAAGAGACGATTGTTTCGACTCGATACTTGAGCCAAGAAGCCTTCCCAGGTGGAATCTTAGCCTGCGCCAATCACATCGCGGCTTTTTCTGACAACGTCCACATGCTGACCTGCTTAGGCTCAAAAGACACCAAACAGGAACTCATCGAGTCGCAATTAAATACCAAGATCAAGACCAAGTTTTTCTTCCGCGATGATGCTTGCACTGTCGTAAAGCGTCGCTATGTGGAACCTGCGTTTTTGACGAAGATGTTCCAAATCAGTTTCTTAACCGACACCGATCTTCCTCAAGAAACCAGCAACGAAGTCGTTCGGCATCTAAGAGAAGTGCTTCCCACTTATGACCTTGTAGTAGTTGCTGACTATGGCCATGGCTTCTTAACGAAAGAGATTCGCGAGGTCATTTGCCAGAAGTCGAAATATCTAGCTCTCAATGTGCAGACCAACTCGGCAAATTTGGGATACAACACGGTCACAAAATATCCTAAAGCCAGTTACATCTGCATAGACGAGCCCGAGCTTCGCTTGGCCATGCAGCAAAAGTACACCCCAATCCACGAGCTCATCTCTGAGTTTTCGACTCGATATCCAGGGGCTTCTATTACCATCACTCGAGGCCATAATGGATCGATAACGCTTCGACCCACTGAAGGTCCTGAAAAATTTCAATGCTTCGAAGCTCCCTCGGTTTCCAGTAAGATTGTGGATCGCGTCGGAGCCGGCGATGCTTATCTTGCCGTCACTTCGATGTTAGCGGCACGTAATGTGAAGCCAGAGATGATAGGATTCGTAGGTAATGCGGCGGGAGCGATGGCTGTCGAAGTCGTTTGTAACCGAACCAGCATGCAAGCCGTCCCCCTTTATAAATACATCAAAGCGCTTCTCGCTTAAGGAGAGGTTTCATGGGTAGCAAACTAGATTTTACAACCCTAACGGATCTGCCGCGTGTTGTAGAAAGTTGCCAAGTGACGACTAGGGACAAAGATACTCTGCCCTTAACGGAGGGCTTATCCCGTGCGGTCGATCTTATCCTTAAAACTGACGACAATAAGCGGAAAGTGATCATTATTGGTAACGGCGGAAGTGCGGCAATCGCTAGCCACCAAACCGTAGATCTTTGGAAAAATGGCGGCATCCGAGCCATGGCCTTCAACGATGCCTCGCTACTAACCTGCGTCGGAAACGATTTTGGATATGATCAACTCTTCGCACAGCCCATTTTGCAATTCGCGGATCGCGGAGACTTAGTCATTGCGGTAAGTAGCTCCGGGAAATCTGCCAATATCATTAAGGGAGTAGATGCCGCTCGCAAGTCTGGTTGTGCAGTCATCGGATTTTCCGGATTCCAACCCGGCAATACCCTCTCCACTTTAGGTGATCTCAATTTTTACCTTAAGTCAGACTCCTATGGCATCGTAGAAGTCGGCCATTTGTGGCTCCTTCACTCCGTCATTGATGAAGTCGTGGCCAATCGACAACAAAAGAAACAAAATTCATGGCAAATCTTAAAAGCGACACCTTAAAAAGCCTTTATACCAAAATGCTTCGCATTCGACGCGTTGAGGAAACTATCGCGGACGAATATCCGAATAAAGAGATGAAGTGTCCTGTTCATCTTTCCATCGGGCAGGAAGCCGTACCCGTGGGGATCTGCGAGCAGCTCTCCACAGCGGACCGAGTCTATAGCACCCATCGCTGCCACGCCCATTATTTAGCCAAAGACGGAAGCGTTCCCAAAATGATCGCCGAGCTCTTCGGAAAAGTGACTGGCTGCTGCCGAGGAAAAGGCGGCTCGATGCATTTGGTAGATCATGAAAAAGGAATGATGGGTTCGTCGGCCCTTGTGGGGGGAACTATTCCGCTCGCGGTAGGGAGCGCGCTTTCCTTTTCCATCGAAAAAAAGCCTTTGGTCTCAATCGCCTTTTTTGGCGACGGAGGCAGCGAAGAAGGCCTTTTCTACGAGAGCATGAACTTTGCCGCTCTCAAAAAACTGCCGGTCATTTTTGCTATCGAAAATAATCAGTACGCTACCTACTCGCACCAAAAGTCGAGGCAAGCAACGACCGATATCTACAAGCGCGGCGATTCCTTCGGAATCCCTTCCGCGCAAGTCGATGGCAATGACGTCGAGACGGTCTATCACACTGCAAAAGAAGCGATCGAGCGCGGTCGTAAGGGCCAAGGCCCCACCGTCATCGAATTTCAAACCTATCGCTGGCGCGACCATGTCGGTCCAAGTACGGATATTGAAGTGGGGTACCGCACCCAAGCCGAACTCGATGGCTGGATGGAAAAATGCCCTATTCAAAGGCTTGAAACCAAACTATTAGCCCAAGGGCTTCTGACTCCTCGAGAACGAGACGAGATAGAAGCCAAAATCAAAACTGAAATCGCTGAAGCCTTCGCGTTTGCGCGCGAGAGCCGGTATCCGAATCCCAGCGAAATCTACACGGACATCTATGCGTAAGATCAAATATAGCGAAGCTCTCGGCGAAGCCACTCTTCTCGCAATGGAGGAAAACTCTAGAGTCTTTCTCATGGGGGAAGGCATCGACGATCCCAAAGCAGTTTTTGGAAGCACGTTATCGGCTCTGAAGAAATTTGGCCCAAGTCGGGTGATGGACACTCCACTTTCGGAGAACGCGGTTACCGGAATTGGTATTGGCGCCGCGATCGAAGGAAATCCGTGTGTCATGATCCACATGCGCGTTGAGTTCTTGCTCTACGCGATGGACCAGATAGTAAACCACGCGGCCAAATGGAATTACATGTTCGGTGGAACGATGCCTGTGCCGATCGTCATTCGCTGTATTGTCGGCCGTGGCTGGGGGCAAGCTTCTCAACATTCCCAAAGCTTACATGCGCTCTTCGCTCATATTCCGGGTCTCAAAGTGATTCTTCCCGCGACGCCTGCGGATGCTAAGGGCCTGCTCTATTCGGCAATTAAAGATCCCAATCCTGTGATCTGCATTGAACATCGCTGGCTCTACGACAAAGTGGGCGAAGTTCCCGAAGGTCGTTATGAAGTTCCGATCGGAAAAGCCAATGTGCTGATTCCCGGAAAAGATGTCACTTGCGTAGCGGTTTCCCATCAAGTCCATGAAGCCCTCGCCGCTCGCGAGTTACTTTTAAAAGATGGCATAGAGCTCGAAGTGATCGATCTTCGAACGGTTCGCCCTATTGATACGGCTACGATTTTAAATTCGGTGAGAAAAACCGGAAGACTTATCATCGCCGATACCGCTATCAAAACCTGCGGTATCTCGGCGGAAATTTCCGCGATGGTAACCGAGCAGGCTTTCCACTCATTAAAGGAAGCCCCGGTTCGCATCGCCCTCCCCGACGCTCCTACTCCCTGTAGTCCAGCGTTGGAAGAGGTCTATTATCCCAAGATCTCCGATATCGTCGAAGCGGGACGGCGTCTAGTCACCGGTTCCACAGGCGATGCGGTCCAAAACGTTCCTCGATTGGTCGCTTTCCAAGGACCGTTCTAGCCTAATCGCCTACGCTCCTGGCGATGATGTGCTGAACACAAGGTAAGTAGGTTGCTCGTAATCCCCATTCCTCCGTCAGCTACCTCTTTTAGGTGATGTCTTTCCACCCATCGGCTCTGAGCGCACTTTCTGCCGTCCGGATACCTAAACTGGCATTCCCCTTTGTCTCGCGCATTCACTTCGTGTTTCACCTGTGCGGCAACAAAACGCCCCAACCTCACCACGGCCGCTTTTGTGTCCGGACATAAATTCCGTTCGGCCTTCCTAACCGGATCGTGCTTTTCCAGAAAAGCATCCGTCATAAACTCCAATGCTTCTTCCAAAGAAACGTCCCTCTGTTTTTTCTGAGAAAGCAGATCACTAACTCTCTTAAGCTTCGCTTCAAGACCTACAGAGATCCCCACTTCCAATCGTGACCGAGTTCCCGTAATGGGCTTAATCCGCGCTTTCTGCTCCAACTCAGGCCTCTCGGTAACCACCGCCCGCCGTAATTCATGTTGCGACAGCGTGGCTGCCTTCTCAAGCCAGAGGCTCTTGTTTTCGGGAGTAATCACCGAGACCACCCGTCTTGCATTCGATATATGGATTTTTCCTTCATCAATCATAGTCTTCATTTCAGGAATCTCTTGGGCCTTTTGCGCTACACCACCAAAGGAATAGGCTTCCGCACCGGTCAGGCCGAGCCAACGCGTACAGTACTCATGCAAATTAGGGTAATCGAATTGCTTGTAGATTTTATGCCTATCAACGCGAATCAGCGTTTCCAACAATTTTGAATGCGACTTACGAAAGTGAATCGCGTTAGACTTAGCTTCCTGATGAATTTCAAATGCACTCTGCATAAGCAGTCCTTATCGTCGATAGACTCATTAATTTATACGCTGCGCTAGATCAGGGGACAAGTGTTTATCGAGGATAAATTGGTAAGTTTTTATGTCTGGACATAAAATCCCGAGCGAGAAGATTGTGCCGTCGCTTCGCTCATGAATGCTCGGAACTTCCTACGCTGGAGTTGTGACGAGGCAACTCCTGAACGGCGGAAATTATTTTGCCAAAGGTTTTCCTAGGAGTCCGCGCTACTGCTTGATCGGCAACCGTTCCCAGATCCAGCGCGAGACTCAAAAGTCTTCTCGTCGTTGACGTTTTCGGATTTTTTTTATTTTTTCTTTTCTCCGGATTTTGGGTTTGGGGGCTTACAGCCCAATGGGCTGGGGAGTAGTAAGGGACCCAATCAGTATTATAACGGCCAGCGAGGCCACTTGGCTCTGGCATGTCTCACTAGCTTTAATGGTGGAAATTCTTTTCCCACACCCATAAAAGCTATCGGTATCAACGCAATCCTCATGGTCACGTACCACCATCGCCAGTCCTTCAGCGTCGAAGGACAATAGATAAGATCCAAACCTTCTTTTCGCAAAAGCCCATGCACCTGCATCAGCTGTAAGGGATTCGAAACGCAGATAATGCGCTCCACTCCCCTTTCTTTGGCAAGCTTCACCACATTGAACATCTCTTGAACCGTATCAAGCGAGACCTCAGCATCCATTTCCGAAGAGCGGATGACTTTATCTTTAGGAACTCCCAACGCTAAAAGAATTTTTGCCGTCATCGCTTCCACTGGCTCTGGGTATCGAGCCGAGGCGCTACCAAAAATCCAGACAGGAAGATCCAATAACTTTTGGACCTCAGAAGTCTTCTTGGCCCGCTCAGCGGTCTCTTTATGCTCAGGATAATGACAAAGCATCCAAATGACCGTTCGAGGACAGCCAGGTTTTACTTTGGACGCCAGATTCTCAGTAGATGTGATTTGCAAGATTCGAAAATTTTAGATCAGTTTTGACCTAAAGGCATCGGAATTCCCGTCAGCACTCGGTTAGGAAACTTGTCTTTATCGTGCTGGGTTTTAGAAAAAGAAAATTCGACGCGGGGAGGAAAGGCTAAAGCGCCTGTTTCTGACTCCAACCCGAGATTGGGATTGTAATAGGGATCGGAGACCAAACTATCTCCCCATTTCAATTGCATGTGACGCTCGGCACGCGATCGGTCGGCCTGAGCTTCCGCCTGCGATTGCAGGAACTCCGCATACGGAGTGTATAAATTCTTATAGCCGCGAGATTTGAGCTCTAAACAAAAATCCACGTCGCTGAAAGCTTGCGCCAGATTGGTCTCTTCAAATCCACCCATCTCTTCAAACAATCTCTTTTTCACAGCTAAGCACTCGCCTGACACGGCCGAAACGCCGTGAATGAGTAATGCTTTAGACATATAGCCGCCGTCGTCACGAGAGACCGCTCGGTCTACCCTGCCGACGACTCCACCCAATCCTAACGCAAGACCGGCGTGGTGAACTTTTCCATCCGATGTCAAAATCCTACCGCCCACAGCACCAATCTCCGGACGGATAGCGAAAGAGACCAGCTCCTTGAGCCAGCCACTAGAAGCAGGTCGGATACCCTCTGCCAAAAACACCAAAACTTCTCCCCGTGCATTTCGCGCGGCCAAGTTTCTCATAGCGGGTAACTGGTACGCTTCCTTAAACGGCAAAACGGTGGCTTTAAAGTCACTACCTTCAGAAGCATTCGGCGAACTATCGACGACAATAAACTCAACCGAACTATAGTCCGTATTTTCGAATAGCTCTTTCACATTCGCTTTGAGAGTCTCGGTCACTTCGCGAACGCAGACCACAAGAGTTACAACAGGAGTTCGGTCGGGAATCGCGTAAGAAACTCGGTGATAGCCTCCCCCAAACGCCGGCAAAACTTCACCTTGAGCATTTCGTCTTTGCAAATGCTCCTCGATAGCCTTCTTGGCTGCTGCCCCTGCGTAATCTTTCTCTGAAGGTCTCACTGCGGTCGATCCTGGAATCGATCGCCAATGGTAGAGCACTCGAGGAATGTGACGAATACGATAGGGCTCGGTGCTATCTGCGACCCGTAAGCCTAAGTCGTAATCTTGGCTTCCTTCAAATCCGATACGAAATCCATTTACGTTTCTTAAGACTTGAGTGCGGTAGCACGCCAAGTGGGTAATCAAGTTAAATGAGCAAAATAAAAAAGGATCCCAATCGGGTTTAAAGTGAGGACTATGTCGGACTCCCGCCACGTCGATTTTATCTTCGTCTGAATAGATCAGATCTACGCCGGGATGATGGTTAATCTCATTCACCAGCCAGAAAAGGGCATCGACCGACAATTCGTCGTCGTGATCGAGAAGCGCACAAAATTCGCCTGTCGCTAAACGAAGGGCCGAATTGCTGGCCGCTGAAATATGGCCATTGGCTGTCCGAAAAGTGATCTTAATGCGCGAATCTTTCTCCGCGTAACTTTCTAAAACTTCGCGAACGTGCGGGCGAGTAGACAAGTCATCGGCAATACAGAGTTCCCAATTCGGGTAGACCTGTTTTCGAACCGATTCAATGGCAAATCGCAACCATGCTTCGTCAGGATTGTAGACCGGCATTAAAACTGAAATTCTGGGCTGAAAAAGAAAGCCGGAAATGGCTCGTTCCATCGACTTGCGATCAGAGCCTTTTAGCGTCCCGTACTTCTTGACCCAGGTTCGGTAGTCATCACGGATGGCATCTGAACGTCGCAGTATCCGCCGGGCAATAAGGCCTAACAAGCCTTTGATCCCGTCTACTTCGTAAGTTTCCCGAGCCTTTATGATTTGAGATTTGATGCCCATAAAAGGGTCATATCACAGCTTCAAACGGATAGATCCGGCTAAATCTCTGGAGGCTTGAACCCCAGAAGGAGTAACGCTAAAGTGCTGAAATACGGTGGGAATTACATATGCGTTACGGAATCATCGGTTGCGGATTGATAGGGGCGAAACGGGCTTTGGCCCTTAAAAAGCGCGGGGACGAACTTATCGGCGTCTGCGACTTGGACCCTAATAAAGCTACCAAGACGGCGGAAACATTCCAAGCGGTAGCCTTTCCGTCCCCCAAAGCGCTATTTGCCTCCGATAAAGTCGAAGCCGTTATCATCGCCACTTCCAATGATGTGGCCAGCGAACTCGCTCTAGAAGCGATGAGCTCAGGAAAGCACGTTCTTATTGAAAAACCTGCGGGGCGAAACCCGACGGATTTAGGAAAACTGGTAGCCCTCGCGAAAAAGACAAAAACTATTTGTCGCATCGGGTTCAACCATCGCTTTCATCCGGGGCTTCAATTAGCGAAGGTATTTCTGGAGTCGTCCGCTATCGGAGACTTACTTTATTTTCGCGCACGTTACGGACACGGCGGAAGAAAAGGCTACGACCGAGAATGGAGAGCCGATCCTAAAAGAGGTGGCGGAGGAGAGCTTCTCGATCAAGGAATACATTTGGTCGATCTCTGTCGTTGGTTCGGAGGAGAATTCGCACTGGAATTTGGAAGCGCCAGAACTCTTTTCTGGGATATGCCCGTCGAAGATAATGGCTTTCTCTTTCTTCGATCTCCCAATGGAGAACGTTCCGCTTGGCTGCATGCTAGTTGCACGGAGTGGAAGAACACTTTCGATTTCGAGATTTTTGGAAATAAGGGAAAGATCCAAATTACGGGATTAGGCGGTAGTTATGGAAAAGAAACCGTCTATCTCTATAAGAGGCAACCGGAGTCAGGCCCGCCTGATCTAGAAAAGTTTGATTTCCCTGAAGAAGACCTCTCATGGGAAAAGGAACTCGAGGCCTTCCAAGGCGAGATTAACGGTAAAAAAACCGACTTAGGACGTCCCGAAGATGCTCTCCGTGCGATTGAAATCATCTATGACTGCTATCGTGAGTCTGGCGCTACCTGGATTTGAGCTTTTACCCGATTCGATAACAAAAAAAAGGACGACCCCAGTGGGGCCGTCCTCGTTTCAGAATCGATAGTAAAACTAATGCGGAAGGATCGTGAGACAAACGGAAGGAAGCTGCTTGTCCACAGGGCTTCCCAACGGTCGCGTCTTAGCAATAGCCGCGTTTTTTGCATCGATGTCTTTTTGAATCGACTGAATCTGATTGTAAAGGCTATTGACCTGCGAATTAGCCACCGCCAAGTCCGCCTGATTCTTCGCGATGTCTGTATTTACCGCAGCGATATCATCGGCAGTAACCACTCCGGAGATCTCGGTCAATTTGTCGAGTTCAGCATTCAGAGCGTCCAGCTCGTTTTGCTTTCCTCGCCAGATATCAAAGAGACCCGCCACCCGTGCCGCATACATGGCGATCGTTAAATCGCTGGGAATAGGCTGCACTGCTACGAAAGCGGCATTGGCGTCACTGACCTCTTTTTCCTTATTAGGAATCAGACTATTGGTGAGGTCATTTTTGCGCTGGATCAATTTATCATTCGCGAGCAGACGATTGTCCGCGTTGAGATTTCCTTGAGCGGTGGCCCCTGCAGACTGTTGCGCGGCTAGCGCAAGATCTAACGGCGCTTTTTCAATCGCGAGCTCAGAAATGGCATCCTGCAAAGTTTTAACATTCTTGTACCGGCTGTCCAATAAAGCGTTGTAAGCATCGAGGGCCTTTTTGGCCTTAATACATTTACCAACGATTTTTGATTCGAAATTTCCTTCGAGTTTAAGGGCCGCATTCGCTTTGTCGAGTAACCCCGGCAAAGCGTCTTTCGGAGCGCCGGCGATTGAAATCGAAGAGAGAAATAAAAAAGACAATACAGAGCCTGTCGCCCCTTTAGAGAACTTCATGATTACGTACTCCTTAATCTTACAGTCAGGTTGGAAACGGCAGAGCTCACCCCGCCCCGCCTCAAAGATGATAAGGGAAAATTGTGCAGTAATTGTGTGATCTAAGTGTCGGAAACTTGCTTTTTTTGGCGCAGCTAAATCGTCTTAAGTCGATACACTTGGGTATCCAAATCTAGGGCGTAGTTTTACCACTTCGTGGGTCGAGCTTTGAGAGCAGGGTGACTGACTAAAAGATGCCAGACCACAGCACAGAAGCCTTCGGTGTGAGGCGTGACTCGATCGGGATTTATCGTCGGGATGACGACGCAGGCTGAAGCAACGGTCTTGGTATAACCACCGTCACGACCTACGATTCCAAACACTTTAGCGTCGACGCTTCGAGCTTCATCCAGAGCATACACTAAATTCATGGAGACATTTTTCTCCCGGTTTCCGCCACCGACAGAAAAAACTAAAACAGCGTCTTTGGATTGAATTCGGCAGCCCTTTAACCATTCGGAGAAGCTGGTCTCCCACCCTTCATCATTGATGCGAGCCGTGAGTTCTGAAACGTTATCTGTCGGCGAGTACGCCTCGAATTGGCAAATTTTTCTAAAGTCGTTTACCGCGTGCCCTGCGTGGCCCGCCGAACCGCCAACTCCCAAAATAAAAAGTCGGCCGCCACCATTTCGTACTTCAGCAAGTCCTAAAGCGAGCGCTTCGATGGCATTCCCATCGAGAGCTTTAATAAGCTCCGTGCTCTCTTGAAGATATTGCTGGGTAAAAGACATTAGAGTTTGAACCCCGCCGAATCGGCGTCTTTTTTAAACATACGGACGGTATCTAAACTCACCTGATCTAAAGGCGAGTCCGCCATCGCTACAAATTTTTTGATAATGTCAGCCGGCACGGTGATGATGTGGCATCCCACCTGATCGGCTTGAATCAAATTCAAAACTTCGCGAGTGCTGGCCCAAAGGAGTTCCACCTCTCTGCCCGCGGCTTTGCACATCACAAGCGCGGCTGCCATGATTGGCATGGGATCTCTTCCGGTATCGGCGATTCGTCCTGCGAATACGCTAACGATCGAGGGTGCTCCCCCTTTGACGGCTTCGCAAGTTCCCGCGACCTGCTCTAGCGTTAGAAGCGCCGTTACGTTTAATTTAATGTTCTGATGCGAAAGTTCGTGAATAAGAGGAAGCGTGCTCTGCCCTTCACTGTTGGTGATAGGGATCTTTACGTAAACATTGCTGCCCCACTTGTTGATCTCGTGGGCCTGACGTT